>CAYSQK010000025.1:0-13538 GCA_964433075.1 uncultured Dehalococcoidales bacterium | reverse complement strand
CCCCCCCCCCCCACCCTATCCTACGCTCTTTCCCTACACGACGCTCTTCCGATCTGGTTTACTGATATTTTTCACCAGTCCGGCAGCAATCAATTCTTCCGGAGTCACTTCTGAACCTGATTCAAAAATATCAAGACTTCCGACGCTTACCACCGCATATTCGGTCCTGAATATGTTGGTAAAACCGCGCTGTTCCGGTAATTTCTTGATTAACGGATTCTGTCCGCCTTCAAAACCCGGACGAATATTGAGGCCAGCTCGGGCTTTCTGCCCTTTCATGCCGCGTCCGGAATATGTGCCGTGACCGCTGCCGTTCCCTCTGCCGACACGCTTCTTATTCTTTCTAGTGCCGGGGGTATAATGTAATGTATTAAGCCTCATCGTTATTCACCTCAACCTTGACCAGGTGTCGTACTTTATTAACCATGCCTCTGAGTGAAGACGAATCCTCGTGGGTAACACACTGGTTCAAACGGTGAAATCCCAGAGCTTCAAGTGTTCTCTTCTGCGACTGGTTATACCCTATTCCACTTTTCACTAATGTTATATTCAGCTTTGTCATTTTTTATGTTATCCCTTTTTTACGGTGTAGGGTTATTCCGAAGCCGGTACTGCAACGGCTTGTTCCGGGGTCCCCTTACGTCGTGCAATTTCCTTTTTCGGATCTTTCATCCTGCTGAGAGCCAGAACCGTCGCTTTTGCGACATTGATACTGTTTTCACTGCCCATTGATTTGGTCAGAATATCTTTAATTCCAACGGCCTCGAGTACCGCTCGTACGGCCCCACCGGCAATAATACCGGTACCGGGTTTCGCAGGTTTGAGGAATACTTTCGCTGCACCGTATTTTGTTATTGATTCATACGGTACGGTGGTACCTGCCAGATTGACCTTAACCAGCGTTCTCCTCGCATTTGCGTTGGCTTTATTAATTGCCACGGGAACCTCGTTCGCTTTTCCCAGGCCGATTCCAACGTGACCGTTACCGTCACCGGTCACAACAAGAGCGGCAAAACTAAGACGTTTGCCTCCCTTCATAACCTTGGCAACACGGTTGATGTTGATAAGTTTATCGGTAAGGGCTAACTCCGTAGCGTCAATTGTACTCAGACGTTCTTTCATTATTTAAACTGACTCCCTTAAAACTTCAGACCTTCCTGGCGCGCTGCATCGGCAAGTGCCTTCACTCTGCCGTGGTAGAGAAAACCGCCGCGGTCGAATGCGACTTTTTCAATACCTTTATCTTTTGCCCTCCGGGCAATCAAAGCACCGACCAGCTCAGACTTTCCGGTTTTTGTTTTCCCTTTTACCTCTTCTTTCAATTCAGCATCAAGTGTCGATGCCGCAACGAGCGTATGCCCGATCGAATCGTCAACAATCTGGGCATATATATGATTCGGACTGCGGAATACGCAGAGTCTGGGAATCGATGTTGTTCCCGAGATTTTCCTTCTTACTCTGACATGCCTTCGCAGACGGGCTGTTCTTCGGTTATTTACTGCCATCTTTTATTTCCCCTTGCCTATAGAACCCGCTTTACCAGGCTTCAGGCGTACGACTTCCCCGACGTATCTGATTCCTTTGCCCTTATAGGCATCAGGGGGACGTACTGCCCGAATTTTTGCCGCTATCTGACCAACCTGTTGTTTGTCGATACCGGAAATGGTAATACGGTTATTTTTTTCAACTTCAAAGGATGTTCCCGGAAGAGGTTCTACTTCAACCAGATGGGAAAACCCTATACGTAACTGAAGGTTATTACCTGTTTTTTCCGCTCGGTATCCGACTCCGTTGACTTCCAGACCGATGGTAAATCCTTTCGTTACTCCTTCGACCATGTTAGCGACGAGCGCCCGCGTAAGACCATGCTTCGCTCTGTGCTCTCTTGCATCGGAAGGACGGGCAACGGTGATGGTACCGTCTTCAAAAGAAATTATCATGTCAGGACTGACAGCACATGATAACTCACCCTTTGGTCCTTTTACGGATACCTTACCTTCCTGTATATCGACCGTTACTCCCTGAGGAACGGCTATCGGCAATTTGCCTATTCTAGACATTGTTACTGCTCCCGGATTCTATAATACGTAGCATAGAAGTTCGCCGCCGATTCCTTTACGCCAAGCGTCCTGCCCGGTCATAACACCTCTCGATGTAGAAACAATGGCGATACCCATTCCCCCGGCTACGCGCGGGATTTCTCTCTGACCGACATATACCCGCAGACCGGGTTTACTCACCCGTTCCAGTCCGGCAATCATCGGCTGACTGTTTTCATCATACCTAAGTTGTATCTTCAGGTTCTGGCTGGTTTTACCCTTCACCACTTCAAAATCACTGATAAACCCTTCCTCTTTAAGAATCTTGGCTATTGCCATTTTTACTTTAGAGAAGGGTATAAGCACGGCATCGTGCCGTACCATTACTGCATTACGTATCCGGGTAAGCATATCCGCTACCGGGTCTGAGATGGTCACTCTTCCTCCTTCAGACTACTATCCATTACTAGCCTATCACTATACATATTTTTACGATTACCAGCTTGATTTTCTCACACCGGGAACCTGCCCCAGTAAAGCAAGTTTACGGAAGCAGATACGGCATAAACCGAATTTCCGAATATAAGCGCGAGGTCTGCCGCACACATTACATCTGTTATGCTGTTGAACCTTATGCTTGGGTTCGCGCATCCATTTTACGATTTCAGATTTCTTTGCCATTCATTACTCCAATTTATTCGTGAGCGAAAGGCATGCCAATCATCTCAAGCATTTGCCTTCCTTCTTCATCCGTCTTAGCTGTGGTAACAATAGATATTTCGAGTCCTCTTACTTTATCTATCTTATCGTAATCAATTTCCGGAAATACGGTCTGCTCGGTAAAGGCCAGCGTGTAATTTCCACGTCCGTCAAATGAACTACGGGGGACACCTGAAAATTCACGTATTCTGCACAGCACCGTGTTCATGAGCTTATCAAGAAACTCGTACATGCGCTCGTCCCGAAGAGTAACCTTCAGTCCGATGGGCATTCCTTCACGAAGGCGGAAGTTCGCAATCGATTTTTTAGCCTTCGTGGTAATCGGATGCTGCCCGGCTATCGCTGCCAGATCTGATTCTGCAGCCTCGAGAGCTTTCGCATTCGTGATTGCTTCACCGACACCGATATTCAGTACCACTTTGGTTATCTTCGGCACTTCCATGACATTTTTGTAGCCACCGCGCTCTTTCAACGCCTGGACTACCTCGTTCTTATACTTTTCTTTCATCCGTGACATTTAGTCAATCACCTCATGACAGGCTCTACAAACCCTGACTTTTTTCCCTGCATCCAGATACTGATTTCCAACCCGTGTCGCCTTGTTACATTTACTGCAAATCAGCATGACATCAGACACATTAACAGGTTCTTCACGTTCGATAATGCCCGCCTGCTTCGTCTGCCCGGTGGCCCGGGTGTTTTTCTTAATAAAGTTAACACCTTCGACCAGTACCGTGCCGTCCTTGGGATAGGCATAACGTACTTTTCCTTTTTTCCCTTTATCTTTGCCGGCTATGACCAGCACGTTATCGTCTTTTCTTATCTTCATACTTATAGAACCTCAGGCGCCAGTGATATTATCCTGGTAAAATTTTTATCTCTCAATTCCCTGGCAACCGGCCCGAAAATGCGTGTACCTCTCGGCTCATTTTTATCGTTGAGTATAACGGCTGCATTATCATCGAACCTTATCGTCGAACCGTCCGGCCGCTTCTTTGCATACACGGTCCTTACCACGACTGCCCGGACGACATCACCCTTTTTTACTGCTCCTCCGGGGATGGCTCTTTTGACGGATGCCGTTATGATATCACCAACATGGGCATATTTTCTGCCGGTGCCACCAAGAACACCGATGCACATCATCTGACGCGCCCCGGTATTATCTGCCACTTTTAGTCTTGTATTGGTCTGTATCATCCTGCTTTATCCTTATAATTCCGTATCAGAATACTATACCTCGTCGGGTTTTACCTCTACAGTATCCTTCCGCGTTATAATCTCACTGACTCTCCATCGCTTTTCTCTGGAGAGAGGTCGTGTTTCGACAATTCGTACGGTGTCGCCTTCATTACAGGAATTCTCTTCATCGTGAGCCTTATATTTGATAATTCCCTTAATTGTTTTCCGATAAATGGGATGCCTTTTTGCTGTTTCGACACCAACCACTACAGTCTTATCCATTTTATTGCTGATAACCTGCCCAATACGGGTCTTCTTTTGTTTATCCATGCTTCTTTACCTTGAGGGCTACTACCTGACGGGCAGCTTACCTTATCTCAAGCTCCTTTTCCCTCAATACTGTCTTCATTCTGGCAATATCTTTTTTAACTCTTCTCATTTCGTTATGATTAACCAGTTGTCTGGTTGAAATCCGAAACCTGATATCGAAAAGTTCTTTATGAGCTTCTTCAAGCTTTTTTTGTAGTTCGCCCGGTTTAAGCGCCCGAATTTCCTCTGCTTTCACTTCGTGTTATTCTCCCGCCTTATTTTCACTGCCGGCGACCATACCTGCTTCCTTGACCATAAATTTTGTCGATATTGGAAGCTTATGTCCGGCAAGTCGTAAAGCCTCTTTCGCCACACCCTCCGGTACTCCCGTCATTTCGAAGATTACCCTTCCAGGTTTTACAACGGCTACCCAATGGTCGGGTGAACCCTTCCCTGAGCCCATTCGGGTTTCAGCGGCTTTTTTCGTTACCGGCTTATCGGGGAATATGCGAATCCACACATTTCCACCACGCCTGATGTAACGAGTAATAGCACGTCTTGCAGCTTCAATCTGTCGCGCGGTCAGCCATGCTGCTTCCTGCGCCTGCAGGCCGAAATCGCCGAAAGCGATTGTGTTGCCTGAGTGAGCTGCACCACGGCGGCGTCCTTTTTGTACTTTACGGAATTTCACTCTCTTAGGTTGTTGCACTGTTACTCATCCTCTTCTTTTGCAGATTCCGCTTCTGCTTCTGTTACGGGTTCTTCGACTGCTTCAGCCTTCACCCTCTTTTTTGCAGCCGGTTTTTCGGCTGTTTCTTCGGTGCTATCAGTTGCCTTTTTTCTGGTTCGTGAAACTGTTTTCTTCGGTTTTTCCTCACCAGCGGCTTCAGTACCAGCAGCATTTACCCCTGCTTTTTCGTCTCTACCGGAAACAGCCTCGGTCTCATTTGCGGCCTCGAGCATCGCTTCTTCCAGTTCTTCATCTTTTTTCTTTTCAGGAAGAATGTCGCCCTTGTAAATCCACACCTTGATACCGATTCTACCCATGGTTGTTTTCGCTTCAACGAATCCGTAATCGATATCTGCTCTCAGAGTGTGGAGAGGAACCTGGCCTTCATGCATCATCAAACGCCGGGCAATTTCAGCTCCGCCAAGCCGGCCTGAACTGGTTACTCTCATTCCTTTGGCACCTGCCTGCATCGTCCGGGCCATGGTCTGTTTCATTGCTCTTCTGTACGCTACGCGGCGTTCAATCTGCTCCGCTATCTGTTTGGCTACCAGTCGTGCATCCAGTTCAGGTCGTTGAATCTCCTGAATATTCAGCTGCACTTTTTTACCGATGAGTCCTTCCAGGAAAGCTCTTGTTTCATCGACTCTCTGGCCGCCTCTTCCGATAACGATGCCAGGACGAGCAGTATGAATGGTGATTGCAACCCTGTTCGCCTGCCGTTCAACTTCGATAAGTGAAATGGCAGCTTCAGCGTATCTGCTTTCAATACTCTCCCGTAGTTTTATATCCTCTTGCAAAAATTCAGCATAATGCTTATCGGCATACCATTTGGCCTGCCAGTCACGTATTATCCCGATTCTAAATCCTATAGGATGAACTTTATGACCCATTAGCTCTCCTGTTCTCCGACGACTACGGTGATATGACTTGAACGTTTCAGGACAGGACTTACCCGTCCTCTCGATCGTGCCCTATATCGCTTCATAGTAGGCGCTTCATCTGCATATATTCGTATTATTTTCAAATCCTCAGGTGCGATTTGATAAACGGTTTCAGCGTTCGCAACTGCGGACTGAATTACCTTCGACACTATCCTGGCTGACGGAGAAGGGGAGAATTTCAGCAAATCCATTGCATATTCAACCTTCTTGCCGCGAACCAAATCCACCAGTAACCGTGCCTTACGAGGCGGTATTCCAGTATTTTTTGTAATAGCTGTTACTTCCATTATTCCTCAGCCTTTGTTACTTTTTCACCGATGTGGTCTTATCGGACTTTGACATGTGTCCCCGGTACGTCCTTGTCAGAGCGAATTCACCAAGTTTATGCCCGACCATGTTTTCAGTTACCAGCACAGGCACATGGCGTCTGCCGTCATGGACTCCAATGGTAAGACCCACCATATCAGGAACGATTGTCGACCAGCGTGACCATGTTTTGAGTACTGCTTTATTGCCGGAGCGATTCAGCGCTTCAACCTTCTTCAGAAGTTTTTCGTCGATTGCCGGTCCTTTTTTTGTTGACCTTGACATATTCTTATCCCTTTATTTTCTACTTGCGTCCGCGACGCTTCACAATAAGTCTATCCGATGACTTCGGTTTTCTTGTTTTATATCCCAGAGCAGGTTTGCCCCAGGGTGTCTTGGGTCCGGGCATACCAATCGGGCTTCTACCCTCACCGCCGCCGTGTGGATGATCACGCGGGGTCATCGCCGTGCCTCTGACGCTCGGCCGTATCCCCAGCCATCGGCTTCGTCCGGCTTTTCCCAGCTTGATACCCTGATGCTCCATGTTACCGACCTGGCCGATGGTTGCCATGCATTTGCTGAGCACTCTCCTCGTTTCTCCCGAAGGAAGTCTGAGAAGAACATAATCACCTTCCTGAGCGACAATCTGTGCAGCCATACCGGCGCTTCGCACCATCTGTCCGCCTTTACCGGGCTGCATTTCGATATTATGCAACAGCGTACCGGTAGGAATCTTGCTCATCGGCAGCGTGTTTCCCGGCTTGATTTCAGCATCTTCACCGGTTTTTACCATATCTCCGACTTTAAGCCCAATCGGGGCGAGAATGTATCGTTTATCACCGTCAGCATAGAAGACGAGCGCGATACGGGATGTACGGTTAGGGTCGTATTCGATAGATGCAACCTTGCCGGGTACCCCTACCTTATCTCTCTTAAAATCGATTATCCGGAGTTGTCTCTTCGCTCCGCCACCGCGGTGACGAACAGTCATCCGGCCCTGGTTATTGCGGCCTGCCTGTTTTTTCAGCGGCAGAACGAGCGACTTTTCCGGTTTTGACCGGGTGATTTCTTCAAAACTCGCTCCTGTCATACCGCGTCTACCTGCGGATGTCGGCTTATATACCTTAATCGCCATTCTCTATATTAACTCCCTGATTAAATGCCGGTATTTTTCTAAGAACCCTCGAAGAACTCTATCGAGTCTCCCGGTTTCAGGGTTACTATAGCCTTTTTCCAGGGATGAGCGGGTAATTCCCGACGTCCCAGTCTCCGGCTTTTACCTTTCATATTTATAAGGTTAACCTTTGTTACCTCAACCTTGAAAGCTTTTTCAACCGCCTGTTTCACGAGGGGTTTATTCGCATCCATCGCAACTTCGAAAGCATATTTACCTTCTGACTGGAGGACGGTTGATTTTTCAGTTATCAACGGGCGCCTAAGCACTTCGTACAGATGCATCGCTTCCTCCCTTCGAGGTTTCCTCGCCCCAGATTTCTTCTGCTTTTCGAACGGCTCCGACGGTCATGACGAGTTTTTTACCGGCAAGAATATCGACGACGTTAAGCAGATTTGCCGGTGAAATATTCATCCCGGGAATATTTCTGGCTGACTTGACGACGTTACTTTCGACTTCTGCCGTCACGATGAGCGCCGATTTATCAATGCCAACCGCATTCAGTATTCCTGCCATTTCTTTCGTCGACGGCTGTTCGAGAGCAAATTCGTCGATAACGACGAGTTCCTTGTCGCTCGCTTTGGCTGAAAGCACACATCGAAGCGCCAGCTGGCGCATCTTTCTGGGCATAGACTGCCGGTAATTCCTCGGTTTCGGGCCGAATATCGCCCCTCCGCCGCGGCGGGTTCCCGATTTTGCACTCCCTGCCCGGGCGTTACCGGTACCTTTTTGCCGGTAGAGTTTCTTTGTTGAACCGGCAACTTCGCTTCTGGTTTTGGTGCTGGCTGTTCCCTGACGGGCATTCGCCAGCTGCCGTACCACAGCCTGGTGCACTATCGTTTCGTTAGGTTCTACGCCAAATACGTAGTCACTTATTACGATAGTCCCAGTTTCCTGACCGTTTTTATTTAAAACTGGTACTTCCACTTATTTCTTCCCCTTGAGTGATTTCCTTATCATAAGGAGTCCGTTCTTGCTGCCGGGAATCGCTCCCTTGATTAGCAGAAGATTCCGTTCGGCGTCTGCCTTGACCACTTTACAACCGCGTATGGTTACCCGGTCACCACCCAGGCGGCCTGCCATTCTCGTGCCTTTCCAAACCCTGCCGGGTGTGGTCGTTGCACCGATAGAGCCGGGGGCTCGCCATCTGTCGGATTGACCGTGTGTTTTGGGGCCGCCTCTGAAGCCATGACGTTTCACGACACCGGCATATCCTTTACTCTTTGATATTCCGGTTACATCGACCAAGTCACCTTCTGCGAACTGACTGATATCGACGGTATCACCAACGCTGATTGCTGAGGTATCTTCTACCCTGAATTCACGCAGGTATCGGAAACTGCCCATGTCCTTCATCTGACCTTTACGGGGAGACGTGATCCGTTTCGCATTACCATAGCCGTACTGTACCGCATTATACCCTTCTTTATCGACAGTCTTTACCTGTAACACTGTACAGGGACCGGCTTCGATAGCGGTAACAGCTTCGGTTTTCCCATCTTGTGTGAATATCTGGGTCATACCCAGCTTTTTCCCTAATAATCCTTGTGCCATTCTTATTAATCCTGGTTTTATTTATATCTTGATGTCAATTTCGACACCGGAAGGCAGATTGAGACCGGTCAGGGAATCAATTGTCTTCGAGGTTGTCTCGATGATATCAATCAGACGTTTGTGCGTCCGAATCTCGAACTGCTCCTGAGAGTCTTTGTCGATAAAAGGCGAGCGGATAACGCTGTACTTCTGAATCCGTGTAGGCAGAGGTACAGGACCGGACACAACCGCGCCCGTTCGCTCGACCGTTTCAACAATCTGCTCTGCTGCCTGGTCTACCAGCTTGTGGTCGAAACCTTTAATCTTGATACGAATTTTCTGTTTAGGCATTTCCTTATCCTGCTTTATTGGTGAGTAATGCTACCTGATCAGCAGGCAGCTCCTGATACTTATTAAACTCCATCGAATGCGTCGCTCTGCCCTGGGTCAGTGATCTGAGACTGGTTGAATAGCCGAAAGTCTCTGCCAGGGGTACTAACGCATGGATGGTAGTTGTATCAACATACGTTTCAATCGTTTCAATCTGGGCGCGTCTTGAATTCAAGTCACCGATAACCTCGCCGAGGAATTTTTCAGGTGTCATGACTTCAATTTTCATGATTGGCTGGAGTATAACAGGCTTTCCTCGCGAAACAGCGCTCTTGAGTGCCATGGAAGCCGCCATCTTAAAGGCAATTTCCGAAGAGTCTACTTCATGGTAACTGCCGTCATACAGTATCGCTTTCAAATCGACAACCGGATAGTTGGCCACAACGCCGGTTGCCATCGCTTCTCGTATCCCGTCTTCGATAGCGGGTATATAGTTTCTCGGAATGGCTGTGCCCTTCAAATTATTGACAAAAACCAAGCCGGTACCGCTTTCACCGGGCTCGAGTTCAAGGCAAACATGACCGTATTGACCGTGTCCGCCGGACTGACGAACGAATTTCCCTTCGGCTCTCGAAGGCTGAGTAATCGTCTCCTTGTAGGCAACCCTGGGCCTTCCGACTTTGGCACCGACCTTAAATTCGCTGAGCAACCTGTTTACGATAACTTCAAGATGAAGCTCACCCATGCCAGAAATAACGGTTTCTCCGGTTTCATGGTCATAGACAACTTTAAACGTGGGATCTTCTTCGGTGAGTTTCTGAAGCGCGATGCCCATTTTATCCTGGTCAACGGTAGTTTTGGGTTCAATAGAAACGGTGATGACGGGTTCGGGGAATTTGATTGATTCGAGGAGAACAGAGTGAGAGGGGTCACACAGTGTGTGGCCGGTAAATGTACTTTTCAGACCCAGCGTCGCAATAATCGCGCCGGTATCTGCTTCATTTATCTCTTCTCTCCGGTTGGCGTGCATCAACAACAGCCTCCCGATACGCTCCTTCTTCTGGGTCGTCGAGTTATATACCTGCGCCCCAGCTTCAATTTTCCCTGAGTATACCCTGAAGTATACCAGCCTTCCGACGAACGGGTCAGATACGACCTTGAAAGCAAGCGCCGTAAACGGCGAATCATCATCGGGCGGACATTCGACTTTATTTCCTACGAAGTCTTCCCCGTTTACCGGAGGTACGTCCAGCGGAGAAGGCAGATAATCGACAATCGCGTCAAGCAACCGTTCCATACCTTTATTCCTGAGGGCAGTGCCGCACAGAACAGGTACGCCGGTATTGCTGACGGTAATTTTTCTGATGGCTTTCCTGAGATCTTCCGAACTCAGTGGTTTTCCTTCGAGGTACGCCTCGAGTATTTCGTCGTCAAGTTCAGCGATTTTTTCAATCATTTCCTGGCGGGCTGCCTGAAACTGCTCCATCATCGAATCTGGGATAGCTTCTTCCACCAGACTCGATTCAGGTTTACCGTCACTTATCCAGGCTTTTTCTTCAACCAGGTCAAGAACGCCGCGGAACTTTTCTTCGCTGCCGAGGGGTAACTGAACCGGTATCGGTTTCGCTTTAAGACGATCGACAATCATCTTAACGGTTCGCTGGAAGTTCGCACCCATCCGGTCCATCTTATTAATGAAGCAGATACGGGGCACGCGGTACTTGTTAGCCTGCCGCCAGACTGTTTCGGACTGTGCTTCAACGCCGGCAACGGCATCGAACACAACAACGCCGCCGTCGAGAACCCGCAAACTGCGTTCTACTTCAGCGGTGAAATCGACATGGCCCGGAGTATCGATAATGTTGATACGATGGTCTTTCCAGTAACAGGTTGTGGCTGCCGAGGAAATCGTGATACCTCGCGCCTTCTCCTCTTCCATCCAGTCCATTACCGCGGTACCTTCATGGGTTTCGCCGATTTTATAGGTGCGATGGGTATAAAAGAGTATCCTCTCGGTGACGGTAGTTTTACCGGCATCGATGTGAGCTATGAAAGCCATATTCCGGATATCTTCCAGAGGAAAACTCCTGGACACACTTACACCCCTTGTCGCTTGTTTTTCAGTAATTTCTTTAACCATTCCATTCCAGTTGAGGGATACCCTACCATCGGTAATGAGCGAAAGCCCTGTTGGCTTCGGCCATTCTGTGGGTATCATCACGTTTCTTGACCGTGTTTCCCTGCCCTTTCGAAGCATCTCCGAGTTCCGCCGCCAGTTTGTCAATCATTGACTTTCCCTGTCGGGCACGGGCAGAGGCGATGAGCCAGCGTAAAGCCAGCGTCAGGCTACGTTCCGGGCTGACATCGACCGGTACCTGATAGGTAGCGCCGCCGATACGCCTCGATTTCACCTGCAGTTGCGGGGAAGAATTCCGTATCGCCTGCTGAAGAATATTAACACCAGGCTGTCCTTCTTTTTCTTCCAGGATATCAAGAGCGCCGTAGACAACCTTCTCGGCGGTGCTCTTTTTCCCGTCGAGCATTATTCTATTAATTAACCTTGACACCGTCGGATTATGATACCTGGCATCAGGCAGTACTTCTCTTTTTACAGCACGATTACGCCGGGACATTTTTCCTCCTACTCCTTGGCAGCCTTGGCTCTTTTAGCACCATATTTGCTTCGGCCCTGTTTTCGGTCCTTGACTCCGGTCGAATCCAGAGTACCCCTGACAATGTGGTACCGGACACCCGGTAAATCTTTAACACGTCCACCCCTGATAAGGACGACGGAATGTTCCTGAAGTTCATGTCCTTCGCCAGGTATGTACGCGGTAACTTCCATGGTATTACTGAGCCTGACCCTCGCTACTTTCCGGAGCGCGGAATTAGGTTTTTTGGGCGTCTGTGTCTTTACCTGAACGCAAACACCGCGCTTCTGAGGGGATCCGTCTCCCCGAATCAGCCTGTTCTTCAGGGTGTTATACGTAAAATGAAGCGCGACTGTCTTCGCCTTCTTCTCAGGTTTATTGCGTCCCTTGCGGACAAGCTGGTTTATCGTTGGCATTATTTCAATACTCCTAACAATTAAAATGGATGAGCATGAGCCCACCCAATCGGCAGACCGAAGGCCATATTCGCTCTGCCAGCGTGAAATTATTGAGCTACAAAGCGCTAAATACAGAGTCTACCACAGCGCCAGCGAGTCTGTCAACTGTTTTAGACCGGAAAATCAAGGCTTTGTGAAGCCCGTCTACGATAATTTAAGAAAGCTTACTATGACGGTTCTATATTATCACACATCGGGAGCTGTTTTCCATCTTTGATATCGGATTACCCTGATGAGACCTTCGGCAGAGCCGGGAAAACCCGCTCACAGCACGATTGTTTGCCGATGTGTTTTTCTTACACACTACGCGCAACGAGAGCAATCCAGTCACCGCCGTCTTCGAAGGGAGTCCCGGTAAAATCGTTCCACAGTTGAATTGCCGTGAAACCGGCTTTTTCCAGAACCGGCAGTATTGTTTCCAGTGAATAATCATGGAACCAGTTTCGGTACACCTTCGCCTCGTTTTCGTCGATGACAATGTACTGGTCGAGCCAGACATCATCTTCGGGATAGTCGAACCCTTCCTCAAGAATGATGTGTTTACCAGGCCGCCAGAATCCGCCTTCGAACATATGCCAGTGGTTGCTCGCCCCCTCTTTCAAACGCTGCTGCCGTGTTGAAACATCGAAGACCAGCAACCCGCCGGGAAGGAGCGCTTTGTGTACTTTTGACAGCAGCATATCCCGCTTCTCATCGGAGAATGTGCTTATCTCACCATAAATCTGCATGGCAATGTTGAAACATCCGGTATAGTCGATATCAAAAAAGTTACCGTTGATGTATTCGATACCGAGTCCTTCTTCGTCCGACTGTTTCCTCGCGTGCTCAATCGACCTGCGGGAAATATCGATGCCGGTCACCTTCATACCCCGCCGGGAGAGCCGACTGGTGTACAGACCCGGACCGCATCCCAGGTCAAGTACCCTGTCACCATTTCTGAAGAAACCGCGTGAAATAAGGTTATCGATTTCCTTATCGATAATCGTGAACTTCCGACTTCCCGCTTCAAAATCCTGGCTGAGATGAGCGTGCAGCATGCCTTTCGAGATGTATTCGTCATCCCAGAACTTTTCTTCACCGGGAGCGTACAGCGCAGGTCTTTCTCTGCATTGTTTAACTATTGATAAAATATCGCTGGTATTAATATCTCTACCCCCCGTACCTG
>CAYSQK010000024.1:421-13709 GCA_964433075.1 uncultured Dehalococcoidales bacterium | reverse complement strand
TTGACATCATATCCGAACAAAGGTATAGTATACGGTAAATACTCGCATAAGAGCAGCAAAACACGTATCGTTCAGGCTTGCTCGGAGGACTTGGTGCAAAACAAATCTGGCATCGCCGGAATTCTGTCGATTATTGCCGGAGCGCTCGGCATCTGCAGCCTTGCTTGGGCGTGGTACGCAAGTCACCTTGTCCGGTATATGTTCGAAGCCTTGTCATATGAGCCTGTGCCGGAAACATTTTTCAGACTGATGACAGCTCAGTACTTCATCATGGGCGGTATCGGCACGACTTTGGGAATCCTGGGCATACTCGGAGGAATCTATGCTCTCCGGAAGCGCCGTTGGAATTGGGCGCTGGCCGGGGCCATTTCCGGAGTATTAATCTTTTTCCCGGTCGGCATCGCCGCCATTATCCTGCTTTCGATGGGCAGAGAAGAGTTTCAATAATTCAGTACGGAGGTCAACGCGTGTATCACAAATCTCATACGGGTGGTATTCTGACAATTGTCTCAGGTGTTTTAGGCATACTTGAATGCGCTGTGCTCGTGATAGTAATAGCCTGCGTACGGCTGGTAGAAACATCACCCGAATTCGGCGTTAACTATGCTGACCCTGACGTATTTCAGTTTATTTACCTCGTCTACGGGTTACCGGCATTGATTTGTCTCCTCCTCGGAGTGTTAGGTATTATCGGAGGTATTTATGCGGCGAAGAGACGGCTCTGGGGACTGGCGCTGGCCGGCGCGATAGGCAGCGTTATCACATTTTTACCCCTCGGCATCGCCGCCGTAATCATGATTGCCCAGGCACAAAAGGAGTTCTCTTCACCACCCTCAGATAATGTCGAAATACTTCCTGACACGGTGACGGAGCAGTTGTAACATATTAACCTGCCTCACCATAGAACCGTCACAAAAGAGGCATGGTATTCGGTAAATACTCTATAAGAGCAGCAAAACTTGTATCAACCAGGCCTGCTCGGAGGACATGATGCTAAATAAGTCAGCCATCGCCGGGATTTTGTCGATTATTGCCGGCACACTCGGTATCTGCGGCCTTTCCGGGGCATGGTATGGAGAATATCTGGCCCGGTTTATGTTCGAAACCATGCCGTATGAGTTTATGTCGGATACCTTTTACGGACTGATAACAGCTCATTACTTCATTGTTGGCAGTATCAGTGCGCTGTTAGGAATCCTGGCGGTACTCGGAGGAATTTTCGCTCTCCAGAAACGTCTCTGGGGACTGGCGCTGGCCGGCGCGATAAGCAGCGTTTTCACATTCTTCCCCCTCGGCATCGCCGCCGTTATCTTCGTTGCTCAAACACAAAAGGAGTTTTCTTCACCACCCTCGGATAATGCGGAACTGGTTCCTGAAACGGTGACGCAGCAGTTGTAGCCTAAAACCGGGGAATACCGTACTGCCTGTATTTTCTTGATTTAAGAATACCCTGATTATCAACTCCCCATTACTCATAACTCTGGCTGCGTCATCACCCTCGCCTTCCGTGTCATCCCCTCGTTCTCCCTGTCATCCCCTCGTTCTCCCTGTCATCCCCTCGCTCTCCATGTCATCCCCTCGCAGGAGGGGATCTCACATCTCCCTAAATTGCCCTGTCGCCGCATCTGCATGTAATCCGGAGAGGGTACAGACCGGAGACATGGGTTACACGTTCCCCGGTTAGGTAATAATTTCGGCGTTTACGTAAGAATGTGCTCGATTCTGCTCAGCGCTTCATCGATATCATCACCCGTCACCATGCGGGAGGTCACCGCGCGTACCATCACCGTTTCTCCCCTGGCAAGTGCGTACATCCTGACGCTCCCGTCTTCCAGCTTCCTGATAAAATCGGCGGCCGGCACGGATGCGGGCGGCTCGAAAAACACGATGTTGGTTCGGACGTTTTCAGGCTGAATCCTGATTCCCGGTATACGGGACAAACCGAGAGCCAGCTTCCGGGCGTTGGCATGGTCGTCCGCCAGCCGGTCAACCATCGTCGTCAGGCCTATAATTCCCGCCGCGGCAATAACTCCCGCCTGCCGCATCTGCCCTCCCAGTATCTTCCGCCATCGCCGGGCTTCAGCGATGAACGCTTTCGTCCCGCAGAGTAACGACCCCACCGGACAGCTCAACCCCTTGGACAGACAGAAACAGACCGAATCCGCCGGCCCCGCTAACTCATTGACCGGCACGTTCAGAGCAACCGCCGCATTGAAAATTCTCGCTCCGTCGATGTGAACCCGGAGCCCGTGCCGGTGACCGATGTCCGCCGCCGCCGCCGTATAATCGGCAGTCAGCACATTCCCATCGCAATAGTTATGCGTGTTTTCCAGGCAGAGAAGGCTCACATTTCTGCCTCGGGAATTTCTGGCCCGTATCGTCGCTTCGATTCGGCTGAGCTCGATTGTCCCGTCCGGTTCGTTACGGACCGGCCGGATAATCGCCCCCGCGAAAACCGTTTCGCCCTTTTCGATCTCATTGATATGGGAAAGACTGCCGGTAATGATTTCATCACCCCGCTCGATGGACGCCAGCACCGCCAGCAGGTTACTCATCATCCCGCTTGCCGTCAGGAGAGCGGATTCCTTTCCCAGCATCCGGGCCGCCAGTTCCTCCAGGCTGTTAACCGTCGGGTCCTCCCCGGATTCGTCATCACCCAGTTCAGCTTCGTACATCGCCTTCCGCATTGCATCGGTCGGCAGCGTCTTCGTATCGCTTCGTAAATCGATTTTTTTCATCGTCATAATGGTATGAATTGTACGAAGCGCACCCGTGTCTGTCAACAACGCCCCTGCCGCCGTGCCGGTTCATTGCTTTTTCCCGGCTAATCCCCTACTATCGTAATGTGACTGATGAAAAAACACCCGAAACCCCGAAAAAAGTCCTCAAGCTCCCCATCCGAAACCTCGTCGAGCAGATGTACCGCTCCGGCAGTTTGGGAGTCGATTTCGCAAGTGCTGACCGCGCTGTCGCCGGCACTGCCGGACACCGCAAAATCCGGAAGCTCCGGCCTGACGACTACACCCCGGAAGTACCGATTGTTCACCGGGTCGAAACCACGTATTTCATCCTTGAGCTCAGCGGCAGAATCGACGGCATTTTTACGTCCTCCGAACCGGTCACCCTCGAAGAACTGAAAACGACGACACTGAACCCTGACCTCCTCGCCGCCGAAGACAATCCCGTCCACTGGGGACAGTTGAAGATGTACGCCTACTGCTACGCCGTCGAAGAAGGCCTTGATACTATCGCCGGCCAGCTTACCTACTATCATCTCGATTCCGGAGCCGTTCACGAATCCCGTCAGGTATTCACCCTCGCCGAACTGACCGTCTGGTTCGAAGACATCATCGGCCGTTACCTCGTCTGGGCAAATACCATCGAAACCTGGCGCCGGACGAGAGACGAATCGATTCAGTCGATGGCGTTTCCTTTCACGACCTATCGGGCGGGACAACGCCAGATGGCTGTCGATGTCTATCTGGCCGTCAAGCAGCGTGAGCATCTCCTCGTCCAGGCGCCGACCGGCATCGGTAAAACCATGGCTTCACTCTTTCCGGCTGTCAAAGCTCTCAGCGAAGGGCATACCGAAAAGATTTTCTACCTCACCGCCCGTAATACCGGGAAAATTGCCGCCGAAGAAGCCCTCGCCCGCCTGCGTGAAAAAGGCCTCCGGCTGAAAGCCGTCACTATCACCGCCAAAGAAAAAACCTGCCTCGAACCGGATATCTGCTGCCAGCCGGAATTATGCGAATACGCTGACGGCTACTACGACCGGATTGACGAAGCTGTCAAAGCCGCCTTCGAGCTCGACGACCTGACTCATAATTCCATCATCGAAATCGCCCGTCGATTCCGTGTCTGCCCCTTCGAGCTGTCTCTCGACCTTTCCCTGTGGGCTGACTGCATTATCTGCGATTACAATTACGCCTTCGACCCGCGCGTATATCTGAAACGGTTCTTTCAGGTGAATACCGGCGACTACACCTTCCTGATTGATGAAGCCCATAACCTCGTCGACCGCGCCCGGGATATGTTCTCGACGGAGCTCGACCGGCGTGACATCGCCGGCCTCCGGCAGTCGGTTAAAACCCACCTGCCGAAGACGTACCGCCAGCTCGGCAGAATCAACCGGTGGATGAACCAGGTAAAAAAAGAATGCAAAGCCCGCGGCGAATCATATGCAGAACACACCCGGCCGGACACCCTGCTGCCGCTCCTCCAGACCTTTTTCGATGAAGCGGCGCAGTGGCTCGCGAAAAATCAGCCCGCCCCCTTCCGCAGCGCCCTCCTTGATGTCTATTTCGAAATACACCGGTTTCTGGCCGTTGCCGAGCAGTTCAACGAATCGTACACCACCTGCTTCGATATCGAGAACGGCGATATCAAAATCAAACTATTCTGCCTCGACCCGTCGGAGAAGATGAAAGAAAACCTCGGACGGGCGCAGTCGGCCGTCTTTTTCTCGGCAACCCTCACCCCCACGGACTACTTTCAGCGGCTGTTCGGCTGCCGGGAAGATTCCCGTCAGCGCATCCTGTCTTCTCCCTTCCCGCCGGAAAACCTGTGCCTGCTCCTCATGCCGTCGATATCCACCTTCTACAATGACCGCTCCGCCACGGTACCTGCCGTCGCTGAGATAATCGCCGAAACCGTCAGCCGGAAACAGGGCAACTACCTCGTCTTCTTCCCCTCCTACGCCTACCTCCAGATGGTCCATGAAGCCTTCACCGCCCGGCAGACGGACGCTGACATCATCGTCCAGAACTCATCCATGAGTGAAGACGAACGCGGGCAATTTCTGGCACACTTTGCCCCCGGCAACCCTCGGACACTCGTCGGCTTCGCCGTCATGGGCGGCATCTTCGGGGAAGGCATCGACCTCACCGGCGACCGGCTGACCGGCGCCGTCATTATCGGCGTCGGACTCCCCGCTATCTGCCTCGAGCGGGAGCTTATCCGCGAATACTTCAACCGGGCGGACAACGCCGGGTTCGAATTCGCCTACCTGTATCCCGGCATGACCAGAGTGCTGCAGGCCGCCGGACGGGTCATCCGCACCGAAGAAGACAGAGGCGTCGTGATGCTTGTCGATAGGCGCTTCAACGAATCGCGATATCGCAACCTGTTCCCGAAAGAATGGCGCCCCCTCCGCGTACCGGCACCCGCCGCCCTTCCCGCCATCCTGCATGAATTCTGGAGAACGTAATCCATCGACGAAATCCCCGATTACCAGCTGCTCATCTCCCGCGCTCATTCCCCGTATTTTCACCCGGTCCGCCGCCTCTTCCCTTCGTAAATACCCTTACCCGTACCCGTAAAAAAACCGTCGATTCCCCTCTTGACTTTCGCCCCCTTATGAAATATCCTGTAGGCACAGTGAATCGCCGGCATCGTGAAGGGTTACCATGCATGATGATATCAGCGATATCAGGGAATACTACGACAGCAGCGTAGAAAACGAGGACGGGCGGCTGGAACGTCATCCGGTCGAGCGCGATATTACCTGGCGGTATCTGAACCGGTTCCTCCCCCGCAGCGGTAAGCTCCTCGAAATCGGCGCCGCCACCGGCGCCTATACCATTCCCCTTGCCGAAAAAGGCTATGAAATCACCGCTGTCGACCTCTCTTCTTCCCTCCTCGAAAAATGCCGTGAAAAGGTACTCGAAAGAGGGCTGCGCAGCCGCGTCGAATGTGTCGCCGCTGACGCCCGTAACCTCTCCGATATTCAGTCGACTGATTATGATGCCGTCCTCCTCATGGGGCCGCTCTACCACCTCTCGGATGAGAACGACAGGCTCTCGGTTATCCGTCAGGTTTCAGAACGGCTGAAACCGGGCGGCAGAATATTTTCATCGTTCATCAGCCGCTACGGCATCTGGCGGGATATCCTGGTAAAGTCGCCTCAGCTCATCAAATACCCGGAAGATGTCAGGTCGGTCCTCGAAACCGGCAAAGACCTCGTCGTTCCGTCGTGGAACAGCCAGTTCCGCGCCTATTTCGTCACCGTTCCGGAAATCGAACCGCTCCACGCCCGCTTCGGATTCCGTACCCTGGCGCTCACCGGTATCGAACTGATACCGGACGAAGCCTACGAAAAACTATCGGCGGACGAACGCCGTCTGTGGCTGGACCTCCTGGTCAGAATCGGCACCGAACCGTCGGTCATCGGCAACTCCTGCCATATCCTCTACATCGGCGAAAAACCCGCCTGACCGGCAAATATCCGCTCTCCTATCCGTCCTGTTCGTCTTATCCGTCCTATATGTCCTGCTCGTCTGACCTGGTATATGAATCTCAGTGTCCATAGGCAAGCGAGAATCACACGCTCGCGTCATTGCGAAACTCGACGTCAACAGTCGAGATGTGGCAATCAAGGGAATCCGTTCCCTTCTTACTGACAACTGACAACCGGCGTGAAACACCGTTGCGAGTTTCATCGTCAACAGGTGAACCGAAGCAATCCAGATGAATTATCTGTAAACTGTGAACTGATAACTGTACACTTCTTCAGCAACTGTCTACTGTCTACTGTAAACTGAAAACTTCTTTGTCACTGAGAGTTGCTATTACCCTCATATAGTGATATAAATTACAAAAAATAAACCTTTCTCCTCTTTCAGTCCGTAAAAGAACCCCTTTTTCCGAATAACAAATGAAACACAATATCGTCGTATTAATCAGTGTCATTCTCGCCTCGATAATCTCTCTCCTGGGGTTCCAGCTTATTTTTCCCTATGTCACCTCGACTGATATTGAACCTGCCGTTCAGGAACCTGAAATATATACAGACCCTGACATTGCGGCGCAAATGCCTGATATTGGCAGCGGTAGTAACCCGGGGTTTTCACTTTCATGCTCGCCTCCTCCTCAAAGCCAGGAAACGTCAACTGCCGGGAACCTGAACAACCCGCCCGCTGAAGAAATGGCTGACAACCCCGCTTCTGCCTCTCCTTCCGAAAGTACTTCCGCTGACGCGCCGGGTGAAGGTTCGGAAACGGATGGCATCGCTGATTCTCAACCGGATTCGTCCGCCTCGACAGAAACGGAAAGCGACCGTCCGGAAATCCCGGGTGATGCTCCTGAATCGGCAAATATCACGGTACAAGTTGATGACAGCTCTGATGGTTTGCCTCCGGAAGGACCGGAAGGAGAAGGTAATCCTGAAAGGTCGATGATGCCTTCACCTACCTGAAACGGCTCGACTTCATGCCAGGGCGGCATGCCTTCTGATATCCCCGTGTTTACGGTAACAGGTGCGAATAATACTTCCTATCTTCGGTCGGCTGCTTTGTCTTTGTACCGGAATGGTACATGGCTCATCGACCCGCATACCGGGTCGATACCCTATACCGGTGAAACCCTGGATATTCCCTCATCCGGTTTCACTGATAAAGCGGTAAATACCATAACGATTTTCCCTCTGGTGACTTTCTCAAGCGGTTTTTTCCCGACCGCTCTTTACCTGACGCATCTCGAAAAAATTACGGATGTCGAGTTCTTTTTTGATGTATTCAGTTTCAAGTCCGGGGCAAGTTTCACATCGCCGTACTCGTTTACGACCGTTCAGTATCTGAATCGTTCCGAATGCGCTGAAGCAGCTACCATCGAATCGGTCGTCAATATGCAGGTACCTGACGAAATAACTCTCCGTACCAGAGAACTGGCTTCACAAATAACTTCCGGCTTGGACACACCGTATGATAAAGCGGAAGCAATTGAACAGTACCTCCGTACAAATTACCTGTATGACCAGGAATATACGCGGGCTCCTGAAGGTGAAGACCCTGTCGACTGGTTCCTGTTTACTGAAAAGAGAGGGGTTTGCTCAAACTTCAATTCTGCTTTTGTGATTCTCACCAGGGCAGTCGGAATTCCTGCCAGGCTGGTTACCGGATTTTATATCACTCAGCAGGACGAAGAGCAGACGGTCAGTCTCATACAGGCCCATGCCTGGGCTGAAATACCCTTCCTCGATTACGGCTGGGTCACCTTCGATGCCACCGCGCCGGGCGATTTACCCTGCAACCGGATATCCGGCATTTCGGATGGAACAGCCAGCGGGTTGGCAACAACCATTGAAATCACTGATTTTATCACTGCCGATGAGAGAGGGGTTCGGAGAAACGAGCCCTTTACCGTTATCGGCAGGGTTATCACCGTCGTTGACAATAAGCCGGCCGGAGGGATTACCGTCGAAATATATGTGAATAATATTAAAGAAAACGGCGGAGCATTGATTGGACGGGGAAAGGTACCGGGTGATTCGCCCGACGGAGTATTTACGATTGAATGCAGTATCGTTGAAGAAACAGAAATAGGCGCGTACCAAATCATCGGTCATGCGTTAGGCGATCGTACCT
The DNA here is from genome assembly GCA_964433075.1 of uncultured Dehalococcoidales bacterium. Lineage (GTDB taxonomy): Bacteria > Chloroflexota > Dehalococcoidia > Dehalococcoidales > UBA2162 > MGML01. Next base: position 5,346 of record CAYSQK010000024.1, on the reverse strand, counting down.
ATGCCGAGTCATGGACTGATCCCGTCCTGAAAGTGGTATCGGATACCGCCATCAATCTGGAACTGCCTGAGGAAGCCAGGGTCGATGAAGTATTCACCATGAACGGCGTCTTGCTGGAAGACAACGGTACTCCCGTCGGCGGCATGGCAATACACCTTGAAATATCGGATGGAACGAGTTTTCCTGATACCCTGACTGATGAAAATGGTGTGTTCACTGTTACCCATGCCGTGTCGGATTACGGTGAATGTACGGTTCAGGCATCGTTTGAAGGCTCGGAGTATTATTTCGGGAGTTCGCAGCAGCAGACCATCCGGATAATGATGCCGACCGAAATTTCCCTTGATATCCCTGCCGAAGCGTTCCCCGGCGAGTCCTTTTTGATACAGGGGAATCTGGTTACGAAAAAAGGTGATGCTCTTCCTGACAGGGATATTCATCTCTCTATTGGCAACGATGCTCCGGTTGTCGTAAAAACGGATAGCGACGGCAGCTTCAGCATTTCACACACTTTTTTAAATACGGGCTCATTTTCGATTGAAGCCCGGTTTGAAAGAGAAGGTTTTTTCCTCGGCTCGGTTGCGTCGGTAACCATTCTCATTACCGAAATCAAATTCGTCATTGATACGCCTGACGTATTCATTCGAAATGAAGAGACGCTTATTTCCGGGTCGGTGTTGACGAAGCACGGACCGCTTGTCGGTGAACAGGGAGAAATTCTGCTCGACGGGTTCGTCATTGCCACGTTTGTGACCGACGAAACAGGCGCGTTCGGTTTCCCGTTCGCAGTCGAACCGCATCTCGCAACCGGCAGTCACACCGTACAATACCGGCTCATCGAGTATGACGCCGCGATTTCCCGGGAAATTTACGTGAAAGCAAAAACAACCATAGACCTGTCTGCGCCGGAGAGCGGAGAAAGAGGAGAAATCCTGTCGGTAACGGCCACCCTGCTTTCCGATAATGGCAGTCCGATACGCAGTGTATTCCTTGTCACGGAAGACAATCATTTACATGGCCCGACAAATGATAATGGACAACTGTCCGTTTCGGGAACCGTTCCGGAAGAAACAGAAAACCAGACTGTTTTCTTCAGCTTCCTCTTCAAAGAGACCGAACACTTCCTCTCTTCGAACGCCTCGGTTGAGATCCCGATAATGCAACCGGCCCTTGAATCCGGAAAAAGGAGCATCTGGATAATTCTGATTATAGCCGGAATCCTGATATCGGCAGGTGCTTTTTTATGCATAATGAAGATAAAAAACAGGAAGAAACAACCGGAATCTCCGGTAACAGACAAAGCTGCCGGCACCGCGGAGAGAGAAATCGTCGGTGAATTCAATGGATTGAGTACGAAGTGTGAAATTGTGTTCCCTCGAATGACTGCCCCTCTGGATGATGTCTGGGGACAAAATGAAGATATGGAAATTGAAGCGGTATTGAAAAATAGCACCGGTGTTCCCTTATCGGATAAAAAGCTGACGATAAATGTGAAGAACGAGATTGATAAAGAATTGCTGACCGATTCACAAGGTAAAGCCTTGGTACGTCATGTATTCCGGGAAAAAGGCACGTTTACAGTCACCCTGCTTTTTTCGGGAGACGGGCATTATCATTTGTCTGAAACTGAACGGACGGTACGGATAGTCGATTACCGTGAAGAGGTCATAAAGCTGTACGGTCACCTTGTTGAAGAGGTTACTAATTTGAAAATAAAGGTACCTGTCGATGTAACGCCGCGATTTCTCGAAGCGATTTTGATAAGAGGAGTTCAGGATATCGATGAAAGAGCTCTGAACAGGTTCCTGTGGTATTTTGAAGAAGCTGATTACAGTACCCATGATATCGGAAGAGAGCAATACCTGAACGCCTTTGTAGCGCTGACCCGCGTCCAGGATTCATTGGGAGGGAACATTGAACAAAGCACATAAATCCGCTGTCAAACATCTGATTGTATGTATAGTATTCTGCGTTATCTCCGCGATTGTGTTTTCTCCGTCGAACGCTGTCGGTCAAACGATTGCTCTTGATTTATCCTGGCTGATGATTCCCGCTGTCAGTTTTTTTGTGATAAGAATGGCAAGAAAGATATCGTTGATATACCTGCCGAATTGTGCCGGTGAACTGACGGCATCGGTACTGAATGTCATATCGATATTTTTGTTTTTGTATGTATTGGTACTCCTTCTGTCGAAAGAGCTGCTTCATAATGAACAGATACCCCTTATCATGGAAAGCCTGATAGTATACCTGATAATCCTGATTGCCGGGATATCTGCGCTTCTTGCTTCCTCGCAGTTGAGTGATGCCGGTAAGGTGGGAGCAGTTACACCGATATTGAGTATGGCAGGCCGGGTATCGTTGGGATATGCATTCTTCGGTATTTTCGGCACGTTCGGGAACTATTCGGTCGTATTCCCTTCTGTCGGCAGGGTAATCCTCGCCGGTTGTATCACCAGCTCGATTGCCGCATTAGCCAGGTACGGCGAAATATCGGGAAACAAATATGTTGCCGAAACCGGTAAACTGATTTCGAATTCAGGCGGGCATCTCTTTATCCTCGGAGCTTTTATCTATTCCTATATCTCTTTTATTCGGCCTGTCATCACTGCCGGGTTTTCATTTACTCCGCTGGTGGAATGGGGAATCGTCTGCATCGGGGTCTTCTGGATGTACCGGCGAATAAAATCATCCGTCCATAATATTACGTTTACTGATAGTTCTATCGCTGTCAAGAAACATGCCCAGCAGATTGAGGAGATAGTAGACAAATATATTGAAGAACTTGGTACCATGCAGGAAGTATTTGTTGAAAAGGGACAGCGTGACAGATTACTGATAACGGTGATTGAACTGCTGCTGGAAAACCGCTGGGAAAGAGACCACATCATCAGTGTGACGTCCCCTCTTATCAACTATGAAAAACCTGAGGTACCCTGGTATTCTTCACTCTGGAGTCAGAACAGCCTGGAGAAAAACGAAAAAGAAAAACGAAAAAAAATCCTGTATGACATCATTAACCAAATGGTATCGAGAGACTACAAAACGACAATAATCCCGGAGGTAGAAAGTGAATCAGCATGATATCGAAAAAGCTCAGGAAACCTGTCAGAAACTGATAGAGGCGGTAGGCTCCGTATTCGTTGGCAACAGCACCTTGCTGAAAAAAATGCTGGCCGCCGGACTTGGTAATGGGCATATCCTCTTCGAAGACAACCCCGGACTCGGAAAAACGCTTCTGGCCAAATTATTCGCCAGGGCAATCGGCTGTAAATACACAAGAATTCAGTTTACCCCTGACCTGCTTCCGGCTGACATCATTGGGACAAAAGTCTGGAGGCAAAGCGATGGGAGTTTCGAGTTGATGAAAGGCCCCATATTTACCCAGATACTCCTTGCTGACGAAGTAAATCGTACTCCTCCGAAGACCCAGGCAGCTCTCCTGGAAGCAATGGAGGAAAGGCAGGTCACTATCGAAGGAGAAACGTACCCGCTCAATACTCCTTTCTTTGTTATCGCAACCCAGAACCCCATTGAACAGGAAGGTACCTACCCTCTTCCGGAAGCCCAGATGGACCGGTTTATGCTGAAGATGTCTACCGGATACGTCGGAACCGTTGAAGAAGAATCTCGAATATTACGAAGGCGAATCAACTGGCAAAAAGATGACCCCGCGGATGATTTTCATCCGGTAGTGTCTGCCGAAGAGTTCTACGCTCTCCAGAATATTGTCGAAAAAGAAATATACATTGATGATTGTATTCTCGATTACGTCGCTCAGATAGTCCGGGCAACCCGAACGCACAAAAAAATAGAGGTCGGGTCAAGCCCGCGCGGCGGCCTCGCCCTCGTTAAAATATCCCGGGCTATCGCGCTCATCAACGGGCGCGATTACGTGACTCCCGATGATGTCAAGGTATTCACCATCGATGCGCTGGCTCACCGGCTGATTTTGAATATCGAAGAAGCTCTCGAAGGTACGAAGCCTGAAAATATCATCGATGAAATCGTCTCCGGTATACCGGTCCCGACTGAATTCAAACCGAGGGAATGACAGTGCTGTCGAAAAGAATAATCGGATACGTAACCGCCTTCATCACACTTTTCCTTATTGGCATAGTGACCGGAAATGTGGCAGTGCTCGTCATCAGCCTGATACCGGTATTTGTGATAATCGTTGGGATGATGATACCCGTCCCGGATTCAATCAGGATTGCAATGGACGAAATACCGGATACCTATCGGGTAGGCGATATCGTAACCATTCATTGCAAAATCGAAGCAGGGTCCGGCTCAGGCCCGGTCATTCTTTCGCAGAAATTACCGGAAACATTTGAACTGGTCGAAGGCAGTAATATCAAACTGCTGTGGAAGGGATTCGGCAAACTGTCCGCAGAATATCGGTACAGATTCAGGTGTTCGAAACGGGGTGAATATACCATCGAACCTGTTCAGTGGGAATCGATTCACCTTTTAGGTTTCATTAACCCCAAATCAGCCGAAGTCCCTGAAACCGGTAAAGACATTACCGTCAAACCCAAAATGCTCAACGTCAGAAGAATCAGGGGAATAAAGAGCCTCGCGACCTCTCCCATGCCGGTGATTGATATTGCCAGAATGGGCGTAGCCACGACTGATTTCAGGGAAATCAGGAACTATAATGTCGGCGATCCGGTAAGAATGATTAATTGGAAAGCAACGGCAAGACGGGCCAGTATGGGCATTCCCCGCCCGCTGGTCAATGAATACGAAGTCGAAGGAAAGAAGATGATATGGGTCTTTCTTGACGGCTCCGTAAATATGCAGGTCGGCACAGCGATAGAAAACCCGTTCGAATACGCTCTTGAAGCAACGAACGGTGTTCTCCACAACTACCTCGACCAGGGGTACAAATCGGGAATGTACATTAGAACGGAAGAGCACAC
>CAYSQK010000024.1:0-411 GCA_964433075.1 uncultured Dehalococcoidales bacterium | reverse complement strand
ACGTGAAAACGTCGGAAATCGAAGAAAGTTTTTCGCAGGCTATCGACAGGTGCCGGAGGTATATGCTTGGCTACAACCCTTTTTGTATTGTTATCACTCGCCTTGACAGTACATCATCCGAATCACTCATAGAAGGGGTCAAAAAACTGGCAAAATTACGGGGCAGGAGAAAAAAGGGACTGCCGCTGATGGTAATCAGCATAACCGGATACAATATCATTGAACCGAAATGTCCGTATGGAGAAGTTGCTGTTAAGTTCCGGGAGCTTGAGACCAGGCCTGTATTCCGGCATCTGAGAGCTCTCGGCGCCAGCGTACTCGAGTGGAATCCCGGTAAGACGGATTTCGGTACTGTATTACTCAGACAGGTAAAAACAAAATGAAATATTACAGCGGATTGACAATCGGTCT
>CAYSQK010000023.1:0-13755 GCA_964433075.1 uncultured Dehalococcoidales bacterium | reverse complement strand
TCCCTTCCCAATTGTTTTACCTTGAAATCTATCGTTTTCTCGGACAGGCTCCTAGTGCCCGCAGTGGCAGAATACATCCAGCCCGAGCAGTTTCGCTGTTCCCGAAATTGTTACGCCGTAAAAGATTACCGGTTTACTGGTTCCCAGAAATTGCCCGATGGTATCGTTGACGACCGTTGTGCCGGTCACGAGCGCCAGGTCGCACCAGTCAAGATTCTCCTGCGTTTTTTCCGGACCGCCGATAACCACGCCGAATTTTTCGGTGCCGATGTTGTTTTCATCGAGGTCGGTTGCCCTTATTTCGAATTTCTTCGCAAGAAATTCAATCATCCTTGGCTGAAAACCGACGAAAGCGATTTTCGGGCTGCCGTACTCACTCTCGATTTTGTCCACCAGAACCCGGCAGCATTCCTTCGGTTCTTCGTTACGGCAGTGTACCGTTTTATCTGTCATTCCCAGGTAACTCATGACGGCGTTCAGGCTCGAAATGAAGACGGCCCTCCGGAAGTTGTTCTCCGGTTTTTTTGAAGCGATATCTGCCAGACGGATATTCATATTTCCGTACATGTCGGTAAAGGCGTGACCGTAATGCCCTCTGAAGTCTGCCTGCAGCATGCGTTCCCTCCCCGTGATAATCGGGTAATCTTTATCCTCCGGATTACCGATTGCTTCTTCGGGGGTCAGAGTGGTGGCGGTGACGGTGACTTCTTCTGATTCAAGTCCGTTTCCCCTGATTATTTTGGAAAATTCTTCCTGAAGAATGTCATAAACCGGTCTATTCATACGTTCTGATTCTCCCTATCCTGAGTATTATGTATGCTTCCTGTCCTTCCGAAAGGTTCAGGGTTTCATATAGGTGATACGGACTTTCTACCATGAAGGTTATGTTTCCGACTTTGACCAGTATCCTGGCACCGTTCTCCACTACCTCGATTCCTGTCACCGTTCCCTTGAAATGGTTGATTTCCGGTCCGGGCGGGTTGGTTGCCGAGATATAAATGTCCGAAGGCAGAACAGCCAGTTTTCTGATAGGTCGGCCGGTATCGGCAACGATTATCGAAAGGCCGCTGCAGCCGACTTCTGCAACACCCTGCCCGGCGGTCTTTGTGTAGTCGCATTCCAGAATGTTCGGTGCCCCGATGAAGTCGGAAACCTTCTGACTGGCAGGCGTAAAGAATATCTCTTCCGGAGTCCCGGTCTGCTCCAGCCGTCCTTCGTGGACAACCGCTATCCTGTCTGCCATTTCTTCGGCTTCCTGGAGATTATGGGTAACGTAGATGGTGGTGATTCCAAGTTTCCGGTGAATCTGTTTCAGTTCGGTTCTCAGATATTTGGCGCTGCGGGCATCGAGGCTGGAAAGCGGTTCGTCAAGCAGCAGTACCTTCGGTGATGTTGCCAGCGCCCTCGCCATGGCTGCCCGCTGCCGTTCCCCTCCGCTCAATTTTGACGGATAACGGTCTGCCAGTTGTTCGATTTTTGTGAGTGCCAGGAGATCGTTTACCCTTGATTTAATCTGCTCTGACGGTTGTTTCCCGACGCGTAACCCGTAGGCAATATTATCATAGACTGTAAGGTGAGGAAACAGCAGCAGGTCCTGAAACAGGTAGCTGACTTTCCTCCGATGAGCGGGTACTTTCTTCATCGGCTCTCCGTCGAAAAATACGTCTCCTTCGTGGTCGATGAGTCCGGCAATAATGTTTAGTAACGTTGTCTTGCCGCTGCCGTTAGAACCGAGCAGCACCATGAACTCCCCGTCTTTGACGTGGAGGTCAATATCCCGGCAGACAAATTTGCTTATTTTTCTCAGTTCGATTTCCGGCATGCTATTTCCATTCGGCGGTTACTTTATTTTCCATCCATTCGAAAAAATTTTCAAAAATCAGACACATGACAGACAGGACGATGAGGCAGATTATAATGATGTCTATTCTGAGCAGGCTTTCTGCTCTCATCATTAAAGCGCCGATGCCGGTGGGAATAGCAACCATCTCGGCAGCAATGATTACCCGCCATGCCATGCCTGCCTGAAGCTTCAAGCCGGTAAAAATATTCGGCAGCGCCAGCGGGACAACGACGCTGGTCAGTATCCTGAAATCGGAGGCGCCCAGTGTCCGGGCAACCCTGACATAGCCGGCATCGACGTTTCTGATTCCAGTGACAGTATTATAGAGCACCGGGAAAAAGGTGCTGATAAATATTATGGCAATCGGCAGCATTTCGTTTATGCCTATCCATAACATTAAAAGCGGCAGCCAGCCGAGGGCGGGAATCGGGTAAATCAGGCTTACCAGCGAATGTAAAGAACGGTGGACTTTTTCTTTCCAGCCCATGAGTACGCCGGTAACGATACCGGCCGCCGAGCCGGTGACCGAGCCGATGATTACCCTTCGTAAACTGTTCAGAAAATCGTCGACGAGCGCTCCGTTGACCGTCATGGTGTAGAACTCTGAAATAACCCGGGAAAACGGCGGGAAAGTAAAATTCCCCGGAAGCACGTCAAGCCTGGCGGTAAGTTCCCAGACTGCCAGGAAAATCATCACCGGAACAATGCTCCAGATCCATTTGGAAAGTCCGGATTTGCTCATCATTCAATAAACCGCAAATCCAGAATATCTTCGGCAGGAAAACTGCTGCTGATATAGCCGAGCTCTGCCATGTAATCGATGGTTGCCTGAATTTGTTCAATATCGATTTCTTCCGTAAAATCCAGCCTCTCCATAGAGCGGTATATAACTTCAGGCGTGACTGCCAGGTCGGACATCATGTCAGCCGGTAAATCGGTCTGAGTCGAATTGAGTTGCCGGGCTACTGTTTCGGCGGCGTCAAGGGGATTATTGTGTATCCAGTCTGTTGCCCTTACGGAAACGTTCACCAGTTTCCCGGCCGCCTCAGGTCTTTCATTCAGCAGGCTTTCCTTGACCACCAGCACACTGCCCTGCATTTCAGGCCAGACATCCTGACTGGTGAGCATCATAACAAATCCGAATTCTTCTCCCAGGGTTGCCCAGTGTTCGGGCATGAACGCTCCATCCAGTTGACCGGTCCTGATTGCCAGCGCCATTTTCTGGGGGCTCATCCTCTGGATGTTTGCCATGACCTTTTCCCGGTCGAGACCGTTAACGTCGATTGTCTTTTGGAGAACGACATCGACCGCGCCCCCTTCCTGAACGCAGCCGATTCTTAACCCGGGTGTTTCCATGTCCTGCACTGTCTGTATTACCTCCGGATTGACAACCAGTCCGTAACCGTACTTATGAGTACCGGCGATAATTTTGATTGGCACGTTTGCATTGGCGTAAGCGCTGATAGCCGGCACAAGACACAGGTAAGCGACTTCGATATCACCTCTGGCTATCGCGGCTGCCAAAGCCATGCCGGATGCGTAACTTTCGTAGGCCGAAAGATTGAGTCCTTCTTCTTCAAACCATCCTTTTTCCTCTGCAATGTAGGCGCAGGCAGCGTGGTCCATGAATTCTACGGCCATCCCTATTGATTCGGTTTTTTTGCTGCACCCGGCACAAAGCGAAGCAGCCAACGAAACCACGAGTAACAAGCCGATTATTTTCTTCATTTTCCCATCCCTTGTGTTTGAAATAAAACTTGACATATAAAGCAAATAAACTTTACAATACGGGTGTTATGGCTGTCAAGAGTAAAGTCTATCAGGCAAGAACTGAGGCCGGGTTTACCCAGGCTGACCTCGCTGCTGCTGCCGGAATCAGCCGTCAGGCGTATACGTCAATCGAGTCCGGGAAGTCTGTCCCCTCGACTGAAGTTGCCCTTCGCTTGGCAAAGGCTCTGAAAACGACCGTGGAAGACTTGTTCTGGCTCGAAGATGCCCCTGAACAAATAGTACGTGCCGAACTGGCCGGAGCGGATGAAACGGTGCCGGAAGGCACCCGTATGCAGATAATGGACTTCGGAAACCGGCTCGTTACCCGTCCGCTGACTCGCGATGCGGTAGTAAGCCATGTTTTTAATCCGGCTGACGCTGTCGTTATCGCTTCCCACGGTAACCGGCAGGTCGACCTGCAGCTTCTGAACCGCAATGCCGGTAAAATCCCCACCCTTGTCCTCGCCGGTTCGGACCCGTCGGCTTCGATTCTTGTCTCCATCCTCCGCGATAACGGTGTGCGCTTGATATGGATTGAAGAAGAGAGCATGCCGGCCCTCCACGCCCTGGCGCGCGGAGAAATACATATCGCCGGCTGTAATTTCAAAGACCGGGTCACCGGTGTTTACAATGCACCCCTCGTCAAAGAAATCGTTCCGTTTCCCTGCACCATCGTCCGCTTTGCCGTCTGGCGTCAAGGCATACTAATTGGAGCTGGCAATCCGAAATCGATAACCCATGTCGATGACCTGACCCGCTCCAATGTTTCTTTTATCAACCGCCAGCCCGGCGCAGGAAGCCGCGGGCTTTTGAACCGCCTTCTCTGGGAATCAGGCATTCCTGCCGGTGACATCCGCGGTTACGATAAAGTCGTCAACGGCCATCTTGCCGCAGCGGAAACCATCGCTGCCGGACTGGCCGACTGCAGTATCGGTATCGAAGCTGCCGCCCGCGCCAGAGAGCTTGATTTTCTCCTTCTGAGCGAAGAACCGTATGACCTCGTTATTCCCAACCATTTCTTTAACTTGCCTGCCGTCACCATCCTGATGGAAACCTTGAAAATGAAAAGTTTTCAGCGCCAGGTCGAAGCCCTCGGCGGGTACGACACGGCATCGATGGGGAGTACCGGTAACTGACCAGCTCTTGCGTCAGCAGGTAGAACCGAATAATCCTTCGGCCTCCCCTGATGAAAATCCGGTGTTCCTGCGGGGTCGTAAAACTTGATTCAATGCAGATTTTCTGCTATAGTAATAGAGAATTATTTCACATGGCCTTGAACTTCCTCGCGCATTCCACGGTTACCCTGCCATTCTTTCCGGAATCCGTCTTCTTCGGCAGAAGCAGGTGTCCTGTTTTTTAGAAAGGAGGATAAATGATGAAATATACACCATTTACACTCAACAACTTCAAGTCTATCCCTCAAGTCGGACGGCTCTCGGAAGAGCAGATACAAAGCATCGAAGTCGTCGGCTCGGTACTCCCCTTCAGGGTCAACAACTACGTGACGGATGAGTTGGTTGACTGGGATAACGTCGGTAACGACCCCATGTTTAAAATAGCCTTTCCCCAGAAAGACATGCTGTTGCCGGATGATTACGCCAAAATGAAAGCAGTAATCGATTCCGGAGCGGACAAAAAGGCAGTCCGGCAGGCAGCGAACGAAATCAGGCTGCGGTTGAACCCTCACCCCGCCGGACAGCTCGAACACAATGTCCCGGTAGAAAACGGGAAGAAATATGAAGGTATTCAGCACAAGTACCGCGAAACAGCGCTGTTTTTCCCGAGTCAGGGTCAAATGTGCCATGCGTTTTGCACCTTCTGCTTCCGGTGGCCGCAGTTCACCGGCATGGATGAGTTCAAAATGTCAGCCAGAGAAGCGAACCTGCTGTCGGAGTACGTAACCAATCACACGGAATTGACCGGCATTCTCTTCACCGGCGGCGACCCGCTTGTTATGAAAACGAAAGTTCTTGCAGACTATATTGAACCGCTCCTCGAAATCCCGCACATCAGGACGATACGTATCGGCACCCGGGCGCTGACCTGGTGGCCGTACCGGTTTGTAACCGATGATGACGCCGGCGAACTCCTCGAACTGTTCAGGAAAATCCGGCGTGCTGGCAAACACGTCGCCTTTATGGCGCATTTCAACCATCCGGCAGAGTTGAAGACCGATATCGTGAAAGAAGCGATTAACCGGATTCAGGAAACGGGGACGATTATTCGAACCCAGTCGCCGATGCTGCGGCACATCAACGATTCTCCTGAATCATGGATAGAACTCTGGCGGAAACAGGTCGACCTGAACTGTATCCCCTACTACGCGTTCATTGCCAGGGATACCGGCGCCCAGCACTACTTTGCTGTCCCGCTGGGAGAAGCCTGGGAAATATTCCGGGAAGCTTACAGTTCCGTCAGCGGTATCTGCCGGAGCGTCAGGGGACCGAGCATGTCATGCCTGCCGGGCAAAGTACAGATTCTCGGTGTCACCGAAGTCAGAGGTGAAAAAGTCTTCGTGATGCGGATGATTCAGGGCAGGAGCCCTGACTGGGTGGATAAACCTTTCTTTGCCGAATTTGATGAAAAAGCAACCTGGTACACGGATTTGAAACCGGCTTTCGGTGAAGAAAAATTCTTCTTCCAGGATGAACTGACGCAGATGCTTCAACCGGATGAAGACGATGTTCCATTGGAATAGATAGGTATTTCTGCTGGCAAGCCTGCCGGACATGTCCGGCAGGCTTATTATTACCCTTCGTTTTTCAAGAATCGGAAAACTCTCCCTGAATGCATTCCGACAATCGCCCCGTCATTGTCTTCGGTCAGAGTGAAAATATCGACCGCTCCGTTCGAAACTGCAAAGGTTGTCCAGGCGCCTCCGTCGACGGGATAGAGCCTTATATCCTCAATAGTCGATACTATGAGTAGCTCTGTTTCCCGGGAGTACGTAAAACCCGGTAGTGCGACAGCCCGGTTATCTCTGAAAATGTCGTGATGAAGGACGGACTGGTTTCCCTCCGGGTCGACGGTAACGATTATAAACGCACCGGAACTGTCCCAAACCAGTGCGTAAATGGTGCCGTCACTGCCGCAGGTTACCTGGAAAGAACGCGGTGATGCAATTGTTGCCAGAACGGTCCGTGATGCCGGATTATCGATTTCGATACCTGTCAGTTCGGTGCTGCCGGTACCCGTATCCCTCATGACGATGATTGTGTTGTCAGCCGGATTGTGAGCCATGTCCTGGATATCGGTAATACCGTCTGTCCAGGTCTGTGCTGTATCGGTGCCCGGTTCGGTGATAATGCTGATTTCTCCGTTATCCCAGGCAGCAAAAACGTTGCCTTCAGCGTCGTTCATCAGAGCTTTCAGTGCAGACTCCGTATTTCGGTAGTAGTCTGAAATCCCACTGCCGTCGACCTTCGAAATGGAACTGCCGTAATTCTGTGGCGAGTCGATGAGAATAGACCCGTTTTTATCACAGGCAAGGTGGAACGCATTGACATGGTCTGTCAGCGCGCGGGAACGCTGTTCCTTGACATCGAACCGGATTATGTTTGCCCCCGCATTCTGAACCATCGTCAAAGCGCCGCTTTCGCCGGCAGCATCCCACCAGCACATTGTTCCGACGCCTGAATCAGGCGGCATCAGTACCTCGCCGTTAGCCTTCATCAAACCGTCGACTGCCGTAAAAACATTGATTTCTCTCATGGCCGGATTATACGCCGCGGCAATGGGTTCGTAGGTGCCGGGGATGCCGATGTTATTCAGAACCGTCGTGACTTCGCGTGTTTCGGGATTCACTCTCTTCAGGGTCCCGGAATACGTTTCCGTGTAGTACAGGATTTTTTCCGCGGGTGACCAGGCGGTCTGGAAAACACCCTGTGTATCGGTTACGATTACCTCGGCTTCCATGTCGGCAGTGAACCGGTAGATTTTCCCGCCGGGCAACGGCGATTGTGAAGAAGCAAAGAAACTGTCGTCCTCCGGATTGACTTCGAAATACGACCACCCCATTCGGTAGTCTTTCAGCCCCTTTAGCATTAGGCCGGTTGCATCGGTGCCCGGTTCATAGTACCCGATTGCCCCGTTTTTCAGACCGAAGACGAATTTTTCAGAATTCGGCAGCCAGGCGATGCAGCTGATTGCCTCATCGGAGTTCACCGGAAATGAACTGTTCATGTCCTTGTACATCGTCACCGAATAATCGGTCTGCGCTATCCGGAACAAACTTCCTTTCACCCGGTCATACACGAAAGCGTCGCCGTCCGGACCGGTGCAAAGGCTTGAAGGGTATATCAGACTGTGTTCGTACACCGTAGAGACAGACCAGGCTGAATCGACACTTCGGAAAGGCCCGGTGTCGCTTGGTTTCGGGGCCGCCGGGAGCGCTGGTTTTTCCGCCGGCGGCTCGGCGGATTCTGTGGATACTGACGCCGCGGCTGCCGGTTCATTCTCGCTCGAAGGAATCGTTATCTGAGGTAATTCGGCCGAGCAGCCAGCAGCGCTGAAAATCACGGCCATTGCCGCAATCGATACCAGTAACCGTTTCATTATGTCATCCTCCGCAGTGGCTTCTTCTCCTGTCTCCATAGTGCCACAGAATGCCTGATTCGTCTAATATGTTGACCGGGAATTGCCCTTTGTGAAGATAAATTACCCCGTTCCCTAACTGTTTTCGTTTTTTTACGTTATACTATATAAACCTCACCGAAGAACTGAAGGAGTTAACCCGATGAAGAAAATCATTGCTCTGCTGCTGGTCATATCGACTATCTTCGCGCTCTTTGCCTGCACGAAAAGCGAACCGGAGGTCATCGAATCAGAGGAACCGAGGGAAAATGAGCCGGAGGTCAGTCTTACCGACCTCGATATGCTGGTCGGCGGTAATACTGAATTTGCCTTCGATTTGTATGATGAACTGAAAGGCACGGACGGAAATTTCTTCTACTCGCCCTACAGTATCTCCCAGGCGCTCGGTATGACCTGGGCAGGGGCGCGCGGCACCACCGAAACCGCCATGGCGGAAACCTTGCATTTCACCCTGCCCCAGGACAGGCTGCATCCTGCCTTCAACGCTCTCGACCTCGAACTCGACAAGCGTAATGTACGCGTCGGCGGCGAGTCCGGAGAAGGCTTTAAACTGAACATCGTTAACGCTCTCTGGGGACAGAAAGATTACGAGTTTTTGCCTGCGTTCCTTGATACCCTGTCCCTGAACTACGGCGCCGGTCTCAGAGCCGTCGATTTCGTTAACGAATCCGAAAAGTCGCGTGTCACCATTAACGACTGGGTCAGCGAACAGACCGAAGAAAGAATAAAAGACCTGATTCCCGAAGGCGTTATCAACGCCTACACACGGCTTGTCCTTACCAATGCCGTCTATTTCAAAGCCGCCTGGCGGTACCGGTTCGAACCGGGTAACACCGTCGACGGCTCCTTCAACCTCCCTGACGGCGATAAAGTGACCGTCCCCATGATGCGGCAGACCGAATCGTTCCGCTACGGAAAAGGGAACACATGGCAGGCGGTCGAACTCCCCTATGACGGGGCTGAACTGTCGATGCTGATTATCATGCCGGATTCGGGGAAATTCGCAGCCTTCGAGGACGAACTGGACGCCGGTCTGATTGATAATATTTTCGATACCCTTGAGTATCAGGAAGTAGCTCTGGCCATGCCGAAATATGAGTTCACTTCGTCATTCGGCCTGAAGGCAGCCCTGGCGAAGATGGGTATGGAAGTCGCCTTCACTGACGCCGCTGATTTTACCGGCATGCACCCTCAGGGAGACCTCTTCATTCAGGATATTCTCCACAAAGCCTTCGTGAAGGTCGATGAAACCGGCACCGAAGCTGCCGCCGCCACGGCGGTTATTGTCGGGCAGACATCTGCTCCGGCGGTTATTATCGATTTAACCATCGATAACCCCTTCATCTTCCTGATTCAGGATATCGAAACCGGCACGGTCATTTTTGCCGGTCGCGTGGTGAATCCCGCCGGGTAAAACCGGATATATTTTGTGTTGAAACCGCGAAAAAGCTCTCCGGATGCGTCATTTCGGAGAGCTTTTTTACAGATAAACGGACATCTTGCACTCACATGAAAAGATTGTCATAATAGAACCGACCCTGTCGCAGGGTTTTTTTGTATGTGGTCTATAATGAAGCGAGGGGTTGAAAGTATTCAGGCCGTAGAAAACCGGAATGCCATGCAGGAAACAAATCAGGAAGAGAAACAGCAACCACCGGCAGAAGTAAAAAAAGGTTGGTCGAAAAAGGAAATACTCGTCGGCTCGGCAGGTATCCTGGCAACCATCGCCCTCTGCGTCGTCGGCTTTATCTATAAAGACTACCTGACCGATATGAAACTTATCGGCGCTTACGGCCTGCTCGGCCTCTTCATCATCGCTTTCGTCGGCAGCAGTACCTTCACCGTTACCGCAGTCCCGATTCCTTTCTGGCTCCTCGTCATGGCTCTCCCCTCCATTATGGCAAAACAGTGGGGACTTTTAGCTCCTGTCTGGATTTCGCTGGTAACCGGTATCGCTATAGCCCTCGGTCAGATTATCACCTATATGATTGGCTATGGCGGGCGTTCCCTTTCGGCAAAAATCTCCAGCCGGTTCAGTGGTAACTTTTATAATAAACTGATGCGGTGGGCGCAGAGGCACGGTTCCTGGGCGGTATTCCTCATGTCCGTTGCCGTCAATCCCATTCACCTGCCGATGACCCTGGCAATCGCTGCCCTTGGATACCCGCCGTATAAATTTTTTATTTTCAGCTTCCTCGGGGCGCTCGTGAAAAGTCTGGTTTTTGCCTACTGCGGTTACTTCGGCTTCAACCAGTTGTTATCGATTATCGGGATAGATTAGAAAGGAAACTGGCATAATGACCGTTCCTGTAATTGTGTTTTTTTCACTCCTCGGCGTGCTGGTGCTGATTTCACTCTGGCAGCTCGCTGTCTGGCTGTATGAAATCCGGGACAAGAATGCCAAGTACAAAGCAGCCTGTGTTCAGGCGGTTTCCACCGAAAAACCGCTCCTCGTTATCGGCGGTCCCTGGGGCGGCAAGCAGTACCGGCACTGGATTAACAAACCTGCCCACGGCGGCGGTGATGTCTGTATGGATATTGACCCGCATGCCATTCAGGGTCACCCCTGCGGCATCATTGCCAGCGTGACGGATATTCCTGCCGGAGATAAGACATTCGGTGCCGCTTTCGCCAGCCACCTCCTTGAGCACCTCCCGAACAGTGACGACGCCCTGAAAGCGCTTGCTGAACTTAACCGCGTTGCCGATGATGTGTTTATCTGCTATCCGTCGAAACAATCGGTTGGCGGCTGGATTACCAAAGGCCACCATCTCTGGATTGACCAGAAGGGGGACACGACTACAGTCGAGGAACGCGGCGGAGAAAAGAAGACCGTTACCTATCGCCCGAAATAGTTACCCGCACCCGCATTGCTGCCCTGCTTTTACATTTTTTACCCATATCATGCAGAGCAGCGCCCCGATTCCGCAGGCAACTGCCCCGGCGAAGAAGGTCGCTTCCGGGTTGATTGCATCCCAGATAACCCCTCCCAGTGCTGACCCTCCGAGGATACCGACATTCTCGCAGACGCCCCCGTAAAAGCCCATCGCTGTGCTCTGACGGTTTCGCGGTACCGAGTCCGAAAGCAGCCCGAGTGCCGCCGGACTGAAAAGCGCCATCCCGACGTTGTTCAGCACCATGAAGAGCACCAGCATCCCGAAATTGCCGGCAAATGCGGTCCCCGCCATGGCGGCGGCTGAAACGACCATGCCGGCCGTCATCACATTCTTTTTCCCGAGACGGTCCGCCAGTATTCCCATCGGTATGGACATGGCCAGATTCGCCAGACCACCGACCGTAAACAGCACCCCGACGAGTTCGACGCTGATACCGATTTTCTCATCGGCGAAAAGCGGGATGAACGTCATCAGGCTTCCCATGCCGAAGAATCGCAGGGCTGTTACCAGGCACATCGGCGTCAGTGAAAGCAGGCTGAACCTGTGCTCTTCGGGTGCCGGAGGTTCTGCCGCTTCCTCGCTTATTTCGGCCGGACGGGCAGCATTCTTATGCCTGATGCAAGTTACGGCAACAAGGCCGGCGATGATTGAAAAACCGAGCGATGTATAGAATACCGAATGGTATCCGAAAGACGATACCAGAAAACCGCTCGGCAGCCCTCCCAGGCTGCTCGAAGCGGAAAGCATTACCGCCGAAAAAGCCATGTAGGTGGCGATTTTTCCCGGCGGTGCCGCGTTGGCAATGTACCCCCGCACCGGACCGAATACTGCCGAACGGAGAAATCCCCACAGAAAAAAGATGCCGAATATCGCCGGAACGTTTTGGGTGAAAACGAACAGCAGTACCGAAAGACCGGTCAGAAACGTCCCGGTGATGAAAGCCAGCCGGCTCCCGAACCGGTCTGCCAGGTAACCCCAGCCGGTCTCGCCGATTGCCATCCCCAGCATGCCGACGGAAAGCATCGTTCCCGTCACCGCGGCGCTGATATCGATGGATTTCAGGTAGAGCGGTAACACCGGGTTCGGCAGGCTCATTGACAGTGTGGTCAGTCCCATCACTGCCAGTATTGCCGCTAGTCCGCCGGTAATGCCGAATTGTCTCTGTAATCGTTTGAACATTCAGGTCTGGTATCAGAAATCATACAGGTTAGACTGCCGCCGGTCAATTTCATATAATAGACGGAACAGACCGAATGAATGCTAAGGGAGGCGTGATATGGCAGAGAATGCGTTCGCGAAATACGTCATGAGAGGCAAACCGGGACTGACCCCGGATGAGAAACCGGGGGTGGTGACCGCTGCCCTCGAAGGGCCTCAGGGCTGGTCCGGTATCGACCCGAGAATAACCTGGAAATATGTATCGCAGCCGGTCGTCATGTCCGAAGACATGCACTCGCATGATTTCGATGAATTCCTCATTTTCCTCGGCGGCAACCCCGCCGATTCAAAAGACTTCGATGCCGAAATCGAGATATCCCTCGGTGAAGAGGGTGAAAAACACCTCATTACCGCTTCATCGGTTGTCTGCCTTTCGAAAGGTCTGCCTCACGGCCGTCTCAATTTCAGGAAAGTCGGCAAACCGGTTGTCTTCGTCATCATCTGCCTTGCTCCTGATTATGCTCGTAAGCCGGTATCGGTGAAAAATGCCCCTGCAGCAGCCGGAACCGATTCGAAATACGGTAAATGTATCCTCAAAGAACCCACCGGCGGTCCCCGCCCGCTCGATACGGAAAAAGCAGGTATCCGCATCAGTGAAGAGACGACCACGACCGCCGGGAAGCTGAGCGCCAGCTTCAACGTTCATGGTATTGTCGGTCCGCATATGCTGCCTGACCCGCCCCATGACCACGTCATCGATGAAATGCTCTACCTGATTCCGGCAGACTGTGAGAACTGGCCGGAACTCGGCGGCGAGGTGGAAATCGGCCTCGGTGAACACTGGGAACCGCAAAAGATTACCACCGCTGCTGTCCTCTGCCTGCCGAAAGGCGTGCAGCACTGCCCGGTCTATATGAGAAAGGTCGAAAAACCTTTCTACTGGGGACACATGCTTCCTGTTTCGACGTATGAAAGCAGTGAATTCGACCCTGATGCCAAAGTGGCTTCACAGACTGCTGGCCGGTAGGAGCCGTAGCTGTGCTTGACATTTTCTCCCGGTATAAAGAAAAAGGTCTCGATTCCGGCGTGGTTGAGGCATTCCGGAACGAAATCCTTGGGTACTACCGTGAGCACGGTCGCCGTTTCCCCTGGCGGGAAACGGATGACCCTTATCACCTCCTCGTCTCTGAAGTGATGCTTCAGCAGACGCAGACGTCCCGTGTTATCGGCAAGTACGGCGAATTCCTCACTGCCTTCCCAGACGTGCGTACCCTCGCCGAATCGTCTCTCGTTGATGTGCTCCGTGTCTGGCAGGGGCTGGGTTATAACCGCCGTGCCATGCTCCTCAGGAAAGCCGCTCGGGAAATCCTCACCCGGTTTGGCGGGCGTATCCCTTCGGATACGGTCGTGCTGCGTACCCTGCCCGGGGTGGGCGATTATACTGCCGGGGCCATTGCTGCCAGATCGGAAGAGCACACGTCTGAACTCCAGTCA
>CAYSQK010000022.1:0-13983 GCA_964433075.1 uncultured Dehalococcoidales bacterium | reverse complement strand
TAAGGCTACCCGCTCAGAGGGCCGGAGGAAGGAGTGTCCTCCCGAGGCGTAATTTCGGTCCCGTCATCTTCCCTGATACAGAGAGCACTTCCCGGTTCTCCCCAACAGGTCTTCCGGCGGCGGGAATCTTGCGAGACGTTTATACGATTCCGCCCAAACGCACCAATAAGGTAGCATTGATATGAATTATTGTCAAGAGATGTTGTCGTATTTTTCAGTTTTCAGTTTACAGTTGTCAGTTAACAGTAGGAGTTTTTGAGGCTATTTTGAGCGGATAGACATTAAAAAATGCTTGAAAATCTAAGAAAAATATAAGAAGTTTACAGTAAACAGTTGACAGTAGACAGTAGACAGTAGACAGTAGACAGTTATCAGTAGTTGATTCCCTAGATTGCCGCATCTCAGCTGTTGACGCTGAGATTCGCAATGACGCGAGGAGGAGGATTGCCGCGTTTCGGCTGTGGACGCTGAAACTCGCCCCGATAGTAATTGATAATCATAGATAAGGAAAATCGAGGGTCTATGACAACGGCGTTTCACGCCGGTTATCAGTAAACAGTTTACAGTAAGAGAGTCTGACGGGCAGGACGGGCAGGACGGGGGTGAATAACTGACAGCCTTTTATGTAACCGGGGGTGAGTTTTTCCGGTTCAGATACCATATACCGGTATTCAGATAGGCTGCGAGAGAGACCCAGAAGATATACGGAATGAGCAGGACGCCTGCCCATACGGCGACCCGGAACGAGGCGAGAATGGTTGCGAGAATCAGCAGCCAGAGAATGGCAATCACGGCCAGACCGCCCCGGCTCGATTTCATGCCGAAGAACACCGCCGACCACGAGACGTTGAAAGCCAGCTGGACCCAGAAAAGGATGAATGCCGTCAGGACGCCGGCGGTTTGGAGACCTTCCTGCCAGACGAGGTACACCGATACCGCCATGCACAGGTAGAGGAATGTCCAGACCGGTCCGAATACCGGGCCGGGTGGAGTGAAGGGCGGTTTCTTCAGGCCGGTATACCAGCCCCTGACCGACCTGGCGGTAAAGATGCTGCCGAGGGCGGCAGCGGCAACGACGACGGCGATACTGACGAATAACTGCATGGCGTTACCCTCCCGGCTCTATTATCGTTCACCGGCGGCAGGGAATTCCAGTGTGTATCATATCCCTGTAAATACAGTATACTGAGGGGAGGGGAAAAATCGTCTCTGAATACACACACGGAGGAAGAACGATGGGATTCGGAAAATCTGTCCTGCTGTACCTCGCCACGTTCGGGGTGTTTTTTATCATCGATCTTGTCTGGCTGATGCTGATGAATTCCCGATTTTACAAAAAAGCCCTGTCCGGCCTCATGGCGGAGAAGGTCAAATGGCTGCCGGCAATCCTGTTCTACCTTCTCTTCGTGTTCGCGGTGCAGGTGCTCATCATTCTACCGGCGGTGGGAAACGATACCTGGTTTACGGTGCTGTGGCGGGGCGGGCTGATGGGCATGGTGTGCTACGGTACGTATGACTTCACTAACCTGGCAAGTATCCGTGACTGGCCTTTGAAGGTTTCGGTCGTCGATATCATCTGGGGAACGTGCCTGACGGCCGCGGTGGCGACCGTCGGCTTTTTCATCGCTTCGGCAATAGCCTAGATTCCGGAAAGCGTTACCCGTTCTCAGCGGTTGTTTCGGCCGGCTGGCCGTATTCGGTGGTGGATGATATCTCCAGCAGGATGAACGGCCGGGTGATATTTTTGACTTCAAGGTAGCCGTGCTGCAGTCCGGGCGGGAGAGAAAGCATGGTGGCGGTGGTGAAGACATGTTCCTCGAGTTCTTCGCCGAGGCGAATGTGAATTTCCGCTCCGAGGTCGTTGATATTCTCCGGATTCCCGCCGATGAAGCAGATAAGCTCGTGGAAATTATGGGAATGGGCTTTCGGCTCTCCGTAGGGAGCGTTGATGCAGTGGTAACCGAGCGTGCAGCCGTTCCCGTATTCGTTATGGTGTGCCCAAATCGAGGTGCCGGTCATACCCGGTTCGAGGTTATGATAAAAAGGTCCCTGAATGACGTGTTTCCAGTATTTCTTAGCGGTCATGGCAGTCCCCTCCTGTTATTACGCTCTATCATACATGGATGAAAGGGAGGCTGTCGAATATATCAACCCGGAAGGAAGGTAATGCGCTCTTTTATATCCTTAAGGTTCAAAAGAATGGAACATATAGTTCTTGAGTAGATTAATGTCAGTCTAGCGGTCGAACGAATGATGGATTATTACCAGAGGTTTGAGCGTTGACAATTATAACACCGGTGTTATAATATCGATGTATATAGAGAGGAAATCACGTGGAATAGCCTTATGAAAAAACAGGACAAAAAAGCTGTCAACAAATTTGCCGGAACCAGTTTCCTGGATTTCAAACGAGACCTGCTCAAGGACGAAAAAGAAGCCGAAGAATATAACCGTTTGAAGCCAAAGTATGACTTAATCCAGCAAATTTTGGAACGACGAATTGCCTTGAACATGTCTCAGGCAGAACTTGCGCGTCTGACAGGTTTACAACAGCCGGCTGTATCGCGACTGGAGAATAACGTAAATGATGCAAAGATAGGCACATTACTCAAGGTAATCGAGGCACTTAACCTCTCTATTGAAGTTAAACCAAAAAATACCGCAAAGGTATAGATGGCGCGGTCAGGGAGTGTTAATGGTGGGTTACGTTTCCCGGTAGCAAATTATTGAACGTTTAGTTCTGGAACGTCGGGACCTTCGGCGCAGGGCGAACTGCACCCTACTACAAACGAATGACAATAAGGGTAAGGTGAAATCAGCAGAGATTGGTGCGGCTCGATTACGGATTCCCTGGATGTTGCCACACTTCTGCTATGGACGCAGAATTTCGCAATGACGGTATGTTTTGTTTCATGGATAGTTGGTTGATACGGCGATAAGGGAAATGGTACCCCTGGTGAGAGTAACGCTAATCTGAATAAAAGCGGGAGCGGAGTTCATCTTCAGGAACATATCGGCCGGCTTGTCTGATAATCGCCCGCAGTGTTCCTGTATCGAGTTCGGTATGTTCAGGTATGGTCAACGTCTGTTTTTCCTGACCGTTCGTCACCCTTCTCAATTTTACATGACTACCACGTTGAGATACTTTTACAAAGCCGAAAGACAGAAAGATTGAGATTACTTCCTGTCCGGAGAGATGCCTGAGTTTAGGAGACACCTGCCGGCTCCAGTTCCATAGTTACCAGTAACGACGGATTTGGAGAAAGATCGAAATCTGCCGGGTTCTCATCTTCTAGATGCAATGAAACTGCTTCTTTCAGATTCGATATAGTTTCATCGAGCGTCTTGCCCTGGGTGACGATGGAGAGGTCCATACATTCGGCAATGTAGTATTTATCACCTTTATAAACAAACGCTTTTATTGTATGTCTCATTTATTACTCCTCACGACAAGCATACTGAGATGATGGTACCCCTGGTGAGAGTCGAACTCACGACACACGGTTTAGGAAACCGTTGCTCTATCCTCTGAGCTACAGGGGCATGAAGGCAACAAAACGCGGCGGAAAAAGCTCGCTTCCGCACTCTCAATTATATGAAACGAGGGGTTCAATGTAAAGACAGGGCGGTGTTTCGAAGCTGCCGGTCTTTGTCTTTCACCGTCTCTTCCCGGTTCATAAAAAAGGCATCCTGCAATCAGTGACGATTCCAGGATGCCTCCAACACAAGGGTAACGCGGGCGAGTTACTCTACGGTGAATTCGAGGGTTTCGTTTTCTTTCCCGTTAATCGAGAGAACGAGTTGGTAGTTCCCGCGAGGCCAGCCGGTGTCAGGGACAGATAATGAGAATTCGACATAGCGGGTGCCGTCAGCCGTCAATGTATAGCTGTCAATCTCATAATCGGTCAAGTCTGCCTCACCGCTGATGTATACCCACGAGGAAGTGATTTCCGTATCAGCGGGGGCATTCGAAAGTTTCGCCGAGCAGAAAATCTCAGGGGTATCGACAGAAAACACGGTCGTCGGGTTGACCGGTCTGTTATCGGCATCGACCCCGAGCGCCATTTTCGCTTCGCTGAAATCAGCAGTTGTGACCGATACTTCGCCTTCGCAGCCGCCGATACCGAGCATTATTACCAGAGCCAGAACGGGAGTAATCAGTTTTCCCAGTTTCTTGAACAACACACACCCTCCTTAACTATTAGAGTTAATATTTATTAACATACATTAATATTACTATAGCATACCATCTAGCGGTATACCAATTGACACATATTCCGGGTACGGTATCCATCGGGACTGATTGATTTCCCGGGCAGCGGTTACTATA
This sequence comes from uncultured Dehalococcoidales bacterium, assembly GCA_964433075.1. Lineage (GTDB taxonomy): Bacteria > Chloroflexota > Dehalococcoidia > Dehalococcoidales > UBA2162 > MGML01. The sequence continues at coordinate 9,653 of CAYSQK010000022.1, read as the reverse complement.
ATCAGAGACAACTTCGACACACCTGTATAAGGAGGACCGTATGAGTGCATTGAAATACGCCGATTACATCATCTCCCGACCGAAGCCTGTCCCGCCGGAGAAGCAGGCTCAATTCGAAGCCCGAAAGAAGAACAGCCCGTCAACCATAGAATCGACCCACCTGATGCAGGTGGACAGCGAGGTGGTGAAGGACATGTTCTATGCCGATGCCGTCTGGCTGTGGAAAGGGGCATCGAGTGAGAAAATCGAAGAACCGCACGTGCATGATTTCGATGAGGTGATTGCGTTCATCGGCTCCGACCAGGCAAACCCGAAATCGCTCGGCGGTGAAATTACCATCTGGCTGGACGGGAAAAAGCAGGTTATCGACCAGACCTGCCTGATTTACGTCCCGGCCGGGGCGGCGCACTGCCCGGTTATCTTCAACCGAATCGACACACCGGTCATGTTTGCGACCATTTCGCCTTCGAAGACGTATACCAGAACGGTTATTTCCGAAGAGAAGGCCGGCACATGCGAACCGAAATGTACGGTCGTTACGGAGGTTGCCGAGTTCCAGGGAGGTTCGACTCCCCCACCGCCCCGCCCGCCGGATTCGGATTTACAGGGCGCCCGGGTGATGCACCTCGAAGACCACATTGCAAAGGGTTCGTTCTACGTTGATTTCGTGTGGATATACAAAGGGACCGGACAGGCACCGGCACAGGTCCATAACCATGACTGGGAAGAAATGATTGCGATGGCGGTCTGCGACGAGGAGAACCCGTACGACATGGGGAGCGGGAAGATGAGCATCGTGCTTGGGGACGAGACATACGACATCCACAGCAGCGCCATGGTATGTATCCCGAAAAACCTCAATCACTGCCCGTGGAAGTTCCATGCCGTATCGAAACCGACGCTCGTGTTTACCGCCGGACCGACCGGTAATTACACCGGTTCTCACCGGAAGGAAAACGCCTGAGGTTCCTGCGTTATGAAGTATTGTTATGGCAAGAACGTTATGTCGTGAAAAAGCGAGCTTGAAAGCTAAAATAACAGCTTGAATGAGGTAATGCGCAGTCATACAGCACAGGGTGGTAATTCAGACCATCAGACCCATCCTGACTGTTATCGGGAAATTAGGTTATGTCGACTTATTCCTGCTATAATACATTCCGTTACTCTTTGAAAAACAGGAGCGGGGTTGACGTCTGCGCTAAAATCTGAAGTATCATCATTGCAACAGGCTGAAGCATCATCCGCAACAGAAGCGGATAATGCCAGGGGAAATCTTGCGAAATTCCACGGTGAAGGCGCGGCGGCGGCGGTCGAGGAAGCGGAGGCAAACTACCAGTCGCCGTCGATGATAGCCATCGGGGCTGATTCCCAGAACGTTTCGATACTGGCACTGCTGGTTAATCTGCTGCTGTCTGTGGCCTGTCTGAAAGCACCGCGATTCATCGAAAAGATAGGCCTGACGAAGAACGGGGCGGTACTCCTTTCACTTTTCAACTGTTTCAGCTGGGTGCTGCTGTTCATCTTCTTTCTCTTCTTCAGCCATACGGTTTCACCGTACGTTTTCGGGCTGCTGTGGCTCATTAACCTGGCGCCCGGCGTGCTGCTTTCGGTGCAGCGGGATAACTGGATGTCCAGCCTCATCCCCGGCAATTTCATGGGACGGTATCTCGGCAAGCGGATGGCAATCAAGAGCACGCTGTACCTGGCGTCATTCTGCTTCCTGGGAATCTTACTGGACCGGAGCATACAAGACTCGACGGTCGGGTTCAGCCTCGTTTTTTCAACGGCAATCCTGGCGACGTTTTTCAATTTCATCCTATTCGCAACGATGAAAGATACCAGGCATGCGAAAGGCGTCCGTCCCGAGGACATGAGTCCCGGTTTCGGTGTGAAGAACTTTTTCAGCGAGGTCAGGCAGCGGAAACTTTCCCGGTTCGTGGCTTTTACATCGCTTTTCAGCATGACGGTGAGTCTCTGCGGCCCGCTCTACGCCGTTTTCATACTGAGCGAGCTCCGTTTCAGCTACCTGCTGTTTACGGTTATTCTGGCGACGGAATACCTTGCCAAGATAATCAGCACGCCGTTCTGGGGGCGCATTGCCGACCGGTACGGTAATATCCATGTTCTGAACATCGTTTCGAAGGTGATACCGTTCGTCCCCATCTGCTGGCTGTTCTGGCAGGCACCGGGTTACCTGATATTCATCCAGGCGATTTCCGGCCTGTGCTGGGGAGGGTATGACCTCTGCACGCAGAACTACCTGTTCAAGATGGCTCCTCCCGAGAAGAAGCTGCGGTACATTATGTACAGTAAAAGCCTGACGCTCTTCAGCATGGCAATCGGAGGTGTCATCAGCGTTTTCCTGCTGAAAGGCGTCTTCTCAATCGGCGGAAGCCAGGTTCTGAGCATATTCCTGATTTCCGGACTGCTGCGGGGAGCAATTGCCTGGTACCTTGTTCCGCGGCTGGTCGATTTTGCCGTCAGGCCTGAACCGGATACGGAAAGACAGATTGCCAGAGATGAATTAAGGGTAAAAATCCCTGCCTACAGGTCAGCGGCGTACTACCGTCCAGGGTTGTGGCATAATCCCGGCGGCGTTCAGGAACGTTCCTTCGAACCGGAACCCGTAAAAGCGGCGCCGATACCGGTTTCAGCGACCGGTATATTCCGCCGCCGCGAAGCGTGGACCGATTATCTTTCGGAAATGGCGTTGGTGCCTGCACCGAGGACAATCGATGCTCCGGTGATTTATCCCGGCCTTTACCATCGTGCGGCTGCCATGAGAGAATACGTTCCTGCTGCCGCAGCGAAGTCGCCTGCTGCCCGACCTGTCCGGAGGTATTCCGGCCAGTACAAACCGCAGCGAAAGCCGGTTGCCGCGTAATCCCGGCTGCATAACAGGGATACATTGCTGGTAGTACCGAGCTAACCTTTCGAAACGAAATCCGTTATATTTTTTGAAAAACATTTTTAACAAGGAGTCTGCATGTTCAAAAAAGGTACCATTATTACGAGTATTCTGATACTGGCAGTTATGACGGGTGTGCTGGTGACAGGCTGCAGCAGCGAATCCGGCAATACCCTGGTTCCTACCGACCCTTTTACCACCACATGGCATTCTCCCGAAGAAGGCTGGAGTTTCCGCATCAGCGGCGACAGCGCCGGACACATGCCCGGTGAGACATCCGAGTTTCAACTGGAACTGGATAACACGAACGGGAAAGAAACCATGGAGGGACGGTACTGCGTGCTGCTCGTCGATGAAAACGGGCCGGTTCACGACATTACCGGTGACCAGTTTGCTATCCCGACAGGTTCGAAGAAGCAGACGGCGATTACCGTCACGTTTTTCGGCGACAGAGAAGGTCCCCTGGGATTGTGCATCGTGATACCGGAGCGCGCCGCGGTGGTGACGACGGTATGGGTCGGGACAGACCGTAGCGGAGCAGCCGGACCGTGGCCGAGTATTGAAACGTGCCCGTAGCATCCGGAGGAAACAACATTTATTCTGTAACAATTCCACGCTACTTTTCGTTCCATATGTGGAACCTGTTACGTGAAAAGGCCTTCACATGTTTTTTATTTTTACGCATGAATCAGGTGCTTTATAGTCAATGAAGGCGTATAATGGGGGATAATACCAACGGTGTGGAAAGGAGACTATCGAGGTGAAAAAGGTATGTGGTATTGTGGTTGTTCTGCTGATTGCGGGACTGGCAATCTTTGCCGCAGGGTGCGGCGGGGTGAAAATCAGTGAAATCCTGGAAAATCCGGGGGATTACGCGACGAAAGAAGTAAGCGTCAGCGGGACAATTGTCGACCGGTACTGGATTGATTTCCTGGGAGTGAAAGCCGGAGCCTATCAGATCGATGACGGCACCGGTACCATCTGGGTTGTCACCGATGTGGAACCGGCTGAGGAGGGCAAGAAAGCGTCTGCAAAAGGGACGGTTTCGACGGCGGGTAAGGTCGGCGATATCAACCTGGGTACGGTAATCGTTGATATGGAAGAGGAATAAGAGAATTTTGTCTGGCAGGGATTGGCCGTGACGTATAAGACGTATAGGACGTAGAGGACGTATATTAGAGGGGATGCGGGGATGGTTTTTGACACGGTGGGGGAGACGACATTGCATACAAAAACCGGAGGCTGAAAACCTCCGGTTTTTTTGTTTCCCAAATCAAATGCCGGTGAACCTAGTTGTTCATCAGTTTTTCGATTTCCGGCATGATGTAATTCCACCATAATTCGTTGGCTTCAAGCCGGTGTCCTTCGCCTGTATCATAATAAGCCTGGTCATTGGTACCTTCCTGATATACTCCTTCGTAGTAAGTAAGGTGCTGGGTGACATACTGTTTGTATTTATATATTGCTGTGTAGAAATCATAGTGGAATCGAGACATCCCGCCCGGAGGGGTGACAGCGTAGGCATCCTCGTATTCGGCATTGAGGAGGGTTTTGGCGGTAGTTAATGCCCCGCAGTAGATTTCAACGTTATCCAGAGAGGGATAAGCAAAAGTGAATGTCTCCTCGGCTTCCATGAGGGTATTTCTCGTATCGTTATGACGGTCGATAATCGGCATGATACCGGCAAGATACATGGCTTTTTCGTCATCGGTCAGCGTTGCGTAGGATGTTTCGCCGCTTCCGGACGCCGAAGAAGAGGGCGGGTCACTGTCTTCGATTATCGGGTATGACGAGCCTGGAGCGACCGTTTCCGGTGCCGGAGATGATGAGTCGCCGGTTTCGAACGTCGAGGAATCGATATCTTCGGATGAAATCAGGCTACTCTCATCCGATGGGTCCGATGATTCATCATCAGTCGATATGAGTGACGACCCTTCTTCCGAAGGAGAATCGCTTTCCTGCGTACCGCCGGTCGTTTCGCCGCCGGAACAGCCGGCTGCCGTGACAAGGAAAAGGACAAAAACCGTGAACAATGCTTTTTTCATATTTGACCTCCCTGATGATACCTGTTCTATCAACCTGCGGGAGAAGCAAGGTTTCCGTATGCCGGGACGGGCAAGGTAAAGAAATAGTTACAATATCCACCCGGTTCAGGTGACGGAAATGTGCGTGGTAAGGTGCGCAGGTTATAATAATTTTACCACAAAACAGGGGGAAATGGAGCATTTCAGTCGAGAGGTACCCGGAGTGAAAGCGAACAGGGGTAGGCGACGGTGGTGCCGCTGCTGCCGGCGGCAATCATCATTTCAAGGCTGTCCGGCAGTGATTCTTCAGGTACCGACGGTTTTAATTCGATACAGATAATACCGGTCCCTCCAGGGGTGAGTGCGGTATGATTCGTGTAACCGATATCGACACGGCTTGTCCATTCGACATCCGAATCAGCGGTCTGCCAGACGGTCGTGTAATCAGCGGGTGACGAATTACCGCGGGGGTAGTCGGTGATGATGTCAGTCACTTCCCATTCGCAGGGGAAGAGAAATTCAATGCCGGCCCAGTCAGCGAAATCGATATCGACCAGAGCGGTAATAATCGCAGATTTCTCATCGGCACCGGTGATGAAAACGGTGCCGGTGACCTTAGTTTCAAGGCTGACAGAGAGGGTATCGAGACTGAAGTTCTGCGACCGGACAAGGATTTGATTGACCGGGTTACTCTGGGGTGTCCCGGTGCGAGCGGTGCAAGAAATCGATGCCGGAAGTAATGCCATACAAGCAATAAGCAGCAGAAAGCAGGTGAGGAAGCAGTTCTTTTTCATTTGTATACCAGTGTATCACATGGGGGATATCAGGGCAATCGGACGAAAGGGTTCTGTTTGGATTTAGATGGCAGGTACGAGAAAGTAGAAACTAATCAGAAATTTCTAAATCCCTCTTTATCTCCCTCCGATAAATCGAGAGTCTCGACTTTACAAAAGGGAGAAGCCCTGGACAAATTTCGCTTCATTCGTAAAGACATCATTATCAAACAAAAACAAACAGAACCGACGAAAGTACCGTTTCACTTGACGGCGATACCGGAGGAGGCTGGATTTCTGGTGGTGAAATCGTTTCCATGATAGAATTTAGTAACACACATGGAAAAAATACGAAATTTCTGCATTATCGCCCACATCGACCACGGAAAATCGACGCTTGCCGACCGCATGCTCGAACTGACCGGCGTTATCCATACGACGGATAACAACCAGATTCTCGACAGCATGGTGCTCGAGCGGGAGCGCGGGATTACCATCAAAGCGAAGTCAGTACGGATGCCGTTTCATTCGCAAAACGGTCAGGACTATATCCTGAACCTCATCGATACGCCGGGGCATGTCGATTTCAATTATGAGGTTTCGAGGAGCCTGAAAGCCTGTGAAGGGGCGATACTGCTGGTCGATGCGTCGCAGGGGGTCGAAGCCCAGACAATTGCCAATGCTTACCTGGCAATCGATGCCGGCCTTGAAATTATCCCGGTCATCAACAAGGTGGATTTACCCAATGCCATCATCGATGAGTGCCTCCAGCAGCTCGAAGACATGCTGGGACTGCCGAATGAAGATGCCCTTCAGATTTCAGCCAAGACAGGTCTGGGGGTACCGGACCTTCTGGAGGCGGTTATTTCGCGGATACCGGCGCCGGCGGACCGGTCTGCGGAGCCTTTGAAGTGCCTGGTGTTCGATTCGTTTTATGACCCGTACCGCGGCGTCATACCGCATATACGGCTGTTTTCCGGCAGTGTGAAGCAGGGCGATAAAATCATGATAAAGTCGACATCGCGGGTGTACGACGTGGATGAAGTCGGGTATTTCCTGCCGCAGCTTACTCCCAGCAGGGCACTTTTGACCGGTGAGGTGGGATACATCGGGGCGACCATCAGGGAAGTGGGACACATTCATGTCGGCGATACGATTATTTCAGCCGATTATCCGGAGACCGAGGCGGTTCCGGGGTACCGAAAGGTGCTGCCGATGGTATTCTGCGGTATCTACCCCATCAACACCAGCGATTATACGAAACTGGCGGCGTCGCTCGAGAAACTGCAGTTGAACGATTCGTCGCTCGTATTCGAGAAAGAGACCTCGGCGGCGTTGGGGCACGGTTACCGGCTCGGGTTCATGGGCATGCTCCACATGGAGATTGCGCTTGAACGGCTGAAGCGGGAATACGACCAGGAACTGATTGCGACGATGCCCTCGGTTATCTACAAAGTATTTACGACTGATGGGAACGATACAATGATCGATAACCCGTCATTGTTCCCGCCCGTCCAGACAATCGACCACATCGAAGAACCGATGATACGGGCGCGAATTATCGTCCCGACCGACCTTGTCGGTCCGTGCATGGAGTTATCCGAATCAAAGCGGGGGACGATGGTGAACATGGAGTACCCGGATAAACGGAGGACGCTGCTGACCTATGATTTTCCCCTCTCGGAAATTGTTACCGGCTACTACGACAAGCTGAAGAGTGTCAGCCGGGGGTATGCCAGCATGGATTACGACATGGCCGGCTACCGGAAGGCCGACCTGGTGAAAGTGGACATCCTGGTGAACGGGAATCAGGTCGATGCGCTTTCGTTCATTTCGATACGGGACGGGGCGGTCCCGCGGGCGAGGGTGCTGATACACAAGCTGAGGAAAACCATTCCGAGGCACCTTTTCTCGGTACCGCTGCAGGCGACCATCGGAGGGAAAGTCATTGCCAGGGAAGATATCGCACCGCTCAGGAAAGACGTTCTGGCGAAGTGTTACGGCGGCGATATTACCCGAAAGAGAAAGCTTCTGGAGAAACAGAAAGAGGGCAAGAAGAAAATGAAGATGGTGGGGAATGTGGAGGTCCCTCAGGAAGCGTTCCTGCTGCTGCTGAAAGCGGAGGAGTAACATGAGGGGACTATACGTCCATATCCCGTTCTGTGCCAGGAAGTGCGCCTACTGCGATTTCTATTCTTTGACCGTTCCTCCGGAGACCCGTCAATCATACATCGAGGCTGTTCTGCGCGAAGCCGAAGACTGCAACGGCATGCTGTTTCAGACGGTATACCTTGGGGGAGGAACTCCCAGCCTGCTGGGAGGGGAGCTTCTCAAGAAGTTGATGACCGGACTCGGGGTGATATTCGACCTAAGCGGTGTCAAAGAAATGACAATCGAGGTTAATCCGGAATCAGCCACCAGCGAATTCCTCGATGGGGCGGCGGATGCCGGTTTTACCCGGATATCCATCGGGGTACAATCGCTGAACGACAACGAATTACAGGCAGTCGGCCGAATCCACACCGCTTCGCAGGCAATCGATACGGTAACCCTGGCGAAAGGCAAAGGATTCCGGTCAATATCCGCGGACGTTATCATCGGGCTTCCCGGACAGACGTGGCTGAGCCTGCATCAGACGCTGGAGAGACTGGTTTTCAGCGGCATCGAACACCTCTCGCTCTACTGCCTGATGCTCGAAGAAGGAACGCCGCTGGCTGAAAATCCGCCGCGCACGTTGCCTTCCGAAGACATGCAGGCGGAGCTGTTTCAGTTTGCGGGTTCGCTGCTTGAACGGTACGGGTACCGCCACTACGAGATTTCGAATTTTGCCAGAGAGGGTTACGAAAGCCGGCATAACCTTGTTTACTGGCACGGAGGCGAGTACCTGGGGCTCGGGCCGGCGGCGGCTTCTCACCTGAACGGGAAACGATACAGAAACCGGGCAGACCTGGCGGGCTATATGAAACAGCCGGGAGGAAAGCCGGAGGATATCGAAGAACTCGGTCCGAAAGAAAAGGCGGCCGAAGAAGCGATGCTCCGACTCCGCCTGCTTGAAGAGGGAATCGATACCCGGCAACTGGCTGAAAAGCACGGACAGGAGAATGTCCGGGAGATTTTCGAGCGGTGCGAGAGGATGGCTGCCCGGGGAGAGTTGCTATACGACGGTTTGCGGTACCGGCTGGCTCCTTCACGGGTATTGACATCCAATCCGGTTTTTGCCGAACTGCTGGGGCTGAACGATACTTAGTCCGGAGGGCGGTGAAGAGGGGGAGGGAAGTCGTATATAATGGGAGAAATTATCTAAGCAGGGGGGCGTCCATGTACACGTGCCGATATCCGCATCTGTTTTCGCCGATACAAATCGGGGATACCGTATTCCGGAACAGGATTTTCGCTGCTCCGACGGGGGTATTTTACTCGGACCCGAAGCACCGTCTCATCGATGAAACCATCAGCTATTTCGAGCGCAAGGCGAAGGGCGGCGCGGCGTCCGTCTGCGTGGGCGACTCGCAGGTCGATTCGGAGCACAGCCAGCACGGGCGGTACAACATGTTCCTCGATGATAACGAAATCATGCCGTCGCTAAACAGGGCGGCTTCGCAGATAAACCGGCACGGGGCGGTGGCGACACTGGAGATGTTCCATGCCGGAGCGGCGGCGGTGTATTCCTACGTGGACGGCCGGGAGGTTTACGGTCCGCAGGAAGAGTGGGTGCAGGGAACGCTGGGGCATCCTAAAGTGCACGTTCACGCCATGGACCGGGCGATGATGGAGAGGGTTATCCAGAAGCACATCGACGGTGCGGCGCTGGCGAAGCGGAGCGGGTTCGGGATGATACTGCTCCACGGCGGCCACGGTTTTCTCATACACCAGTTCATGTCGCCGACGCTGAATCACCGTACCGATAGATCGGAAGAGCACACGTCTGAACTCCAGTCACCGCTCATT
>CAYSQK010000021.1:0-14291 GCA_964433075.1 uncultured Dehalococcoidales bacterium | reverse complement strand
CGGGCTCATAACCCGGAGGTCGCAGGTTCGAATCCTGCCCCCGCTACCAAGAAACGAAGCTAAAAAAGCCCTCGAAACAGAAGTTGAATCGAGGGCTTTTTCTATTTTGCTAACCAGTTGAAAATATTGAGGTATTGTCTAGCGGACAATCAGGCCTCATGCACAACGGTCAACGTGCTGTCACAACGCCTCCGATGAAAAGCTGTGCGGTGTGAAAACTCTTGCGGCTTTGTATGCTGCAACTGAGGGGGGGAGTTGCATTGAGAACTATGATTTAACTTTGTACTGTTCACCCCTCCACATGACCGTGAAACCTTCCTTCTCTTTCCAGAGGAACACTCCTTCCAGATATGATGGCCATTCATTTAGACGGAATCCTCGATTGCACAAGAATCCCGTAAAGGCCGCCACGATTGCATCATGCGTTACATACAGGTTCAGGTTGGGAAGGCCGACAGGATGAAGAAGATCGAAGAGTGATTTCACCCCAACGCTCGTATCAATCATGCCTTGCAGTTGAGAGGGTTCTAGTAGTTGCCGGCGAACCCACTCTTGCACCCCCAGATTGAGAAGTTGAGGTTCGGCCAGTTGTCTGTCTCGGACGAAGACTCCGAAGTTAGCTAGACGCATTTCGATTGATACTTCCGTGGAAGTATCGCCGTGACCGATTGCTATCATCCGGGCGGTTTCGATGCAGCGGCCTATTGCATTCGATGCCAAAGTCCCCAGACAAAAGCTCTGAAGCATGTTGCCAAGCTCTTTGGCCTCAGTCCGGCCGCGGTCCGTCAATTCAGCATCATTACCCAAGATTCCGTAAGGGATAGCAGACCTGTGTGCGTGTCGTAACAGGAGGCTAACCGGCCGGTCACGGGGAACAGACGGTAGACTGCGTTCGTAAATGTCGAGTTCTCGATTTCTTGATTGCGATTTCATACCTTCTCCACCAGGTAATCCTCCGGCACTGGGGGTCGATTCTGCTGTACGGGAAAGTGCGAACAGCATCCCTCGGCGTATCCACCATCGACATGCCTTTGAGGTTTAAGAAGACGTTTATTTGAATCGGACAATTCAACATTTCGTAAAATTGGTATATCTCAGCTTCAGAGGATTTTCGTTTCCCGACTATTTCTTCCTGAATGTGACCGGTTGCCATTTACCGAGTGAAAACAGGCGCGGGAAAAATACTTTCCGAAGTTCCTCGATGATGAACAGGCTGCCGGCTGCGACCAGAGCGATGCCCCAGTCCTCGAGACTGAGAGGAACCGTCTGAAATGCTGCCTGAAACGGCTCGACGTACACAACGGCTATCTGGAGCGCCATCGCCAGTACGATTGCTCCGTTGAGCCATTTATTATGAAATATGCCGATTTTGAAAATGGTGCGTTCGTCCGAACGTGCATTGTATGCCCGGAAGGATTCGAAGGTAACCATTGTGCAGAAGGCGAGTGTTCTCGCTTCTTCGATGGGCATACGTGAGTGAGCCCAGGCAAAAATCAGGGTGATGGCAATCCCCATGTAAGCGGCCGTGAAGAGAATCCGCAAAAGCTGCCCGGGGAAGAGAATACCCACGGACGGATGCCGGGGAGGCTGCTGAAGTTCATCGCCCGATTTTGGTTCGATACTCAGCGGGATGGATGATGCTGAATCGGTGACGAGATTGACCCAGATAATCTGCACTGCCAGCAGCGGTTTATCGCCGACGAACAGAATGCAGAGTATGAGCGCCAGCAGTTCACCGATATTGGTGCTGAGGAGGAGGTACATGACGTTTCTGAGCCGATTGAAGATAGCCCTGCCTTCGTCGACGGCGGCAACGACCGACGCAAAATTATCATCGGCGAGGGTCATGTCGGAGGCTTCTTTGGCGACATCCGTACCGGTGATGCCCATCGAGATGCCGATATTGGCTGTCTTGAGTGCCGGAGCATCATTGACGCCGTCGCCGGTCATGGCGACGATGTGTCCGCGGCTTTTCAGAGCGTCGACAATCCTCAGTTTCTGAATCGGTTCGATTCGCGCAAAGACGCTGATGGATTCGACTCTCTCTGAGAGTTTTTCATCCGACATTTCACCTAATTCGGTGCCTGATACAGCTTTTCCTTCCGGAAGGCCGAGCTGGTCGGCAATCGACCGGGCGGTGACAAGATTGTCGCCGGTTATCATAATCACTTTGATGCCGGCAGCGTGGCAGAGACGAATCGATTCTTTGGCTTCTTCCCGCGGCGGGTCAGCCATACCGTTCAAACCGATGAAGACAAGTTCTCCTTTGATGTGGGTTTCTTCGAGGTCGTCCACCTGCGCCGGCAGTTCGACGTACGCGGTAGCGATAACTCTCATGGCGTCTTTTGCCATCTGTTGAGCGGCACTTTGTATTTTCTCAAGAGCTTCATCGGTCAGCGGGTGAACTTCACCGTTAACACGGTAAGATGAACTGAAATCAAGTATCTTTTCCGGAGCGCCTTTGACGTAGACGACTCTCCCTCCGCCGGCGGGGTGGAATGTTGCCAGTACCGCCATGTACATGTTCTCGCTCTGGAAGGGAATTTCATCGATTCTCGGGTAGTCTTTGTTCAATGATGCGAGTGTCAGACCGGCTTTTTCAGCCGAGACAATGAGAGCGCCTTCGGTGGGGTCGCCGAAAATCTGCAAGGTGCCGTCCTCTTCCTGCGAGAGCGAGGCGTCATTACAGAGTGCTCCGGCCCGGAGGTGGAGGGCGATATCAGGTTCCTGTGCGATATCGATTTTTGTGCCGTCGATGAGGAAACTGCCTTCAGGGGAATACCCTTCACCGGTGACCTCAATCCAGCGGTCTCCGGTATAGATACTGCGCACGGTCATCTGGTTGAGGGTCAGGGTACCGGTTTTGTCCGAGCATATCACCGTCGCGGAGCCGAGGGTCTCGACGGCAACCAGTTTTCTGATAACGGCATTACGTTTCGCCATGAAGCGCATGCCCATGGCGAGAACAACGGTAACAACGGCCGGCAGGCCTTCGGGAATAGCGGACACGGCGGCGGCAACGGACAGGAGAAAGATGTCGAGCCAGTCCATTCCCTGGATGAGGCCGACCACGACCAGCAGTGCCGAGAAAGCCAGGAAGAAAAGTATCAGGTAGCGGCTGAGTTTGTTGATACTCTGCTGAAGAGGTGTTTTTTCATTCTGTACCGAGCTGAGACTGGCGGCAATTCGTCCCATCTCTGTAGTCATCCCGGTCGAGGTGACCACGGCGGCTGCCCGCCCGTAGGTGACGACCGTTCCCATGAAGACGGCGTTTTTTCGTTTAGAAATGGAGAAGAGTTCCCCCTTTATTTCGCGGGTGACTTTATCGACAGCGACTGATTCGCCGGTCAGGGTTGCTTCATTGACCTTCAGATTTGAGAGTTCGATAAGCCGGGCATCAGCCGGGACACGGTCGCCGGCTTCGAGGAGGATGATATCACCGGGGACGATTTCTGAGGTCGGAATATCGGTTCGGCGGTTATCGCGGCGAACACCGGCTTTTGGCGCCGCCAGCTTCATCAGGGCTTCCATGGCTTTTTCGGCTTTTGATTCCTGAATGTAGCCGATGACGGCGTTGAGGACAATCACGACCAGGACAATCCATGCATCGGTATGGTTACCGACGATAAATGATATGATAACGGCAACGAAAAGGACGTAAATGAGCGGGCTCAGGAACTGCGAAAGAAAAGCTTTCACCGGTGATGTTTTCTTCCTGCTTTCGAGTTGATTCGGGCCGTATTTTTCGAGCCGTTTTCTGGCTTCGGCTGGCGTCAGACCTTCGGCCCGTGAGCCGAATTCCGAGAGGACATCTTCACAGCTTGCACCGCACCACGTATTTTTCATGATGTAAATATAGCACAGCACAGTAAAAACGTCATCGGTATTTCATGTATATCGTGTAAGACAGATACCGGTCTGATACGGCAGCGAAAATCGGAGTTATAAGCCTCTCTGAAGAGCGGGAATTGAATACAGGTCTTTTGTTTTCTATAATTAAGAAAACCGAATCGATTGAACATGCATACCGGCGGTATCGGGTGTGACAGGAGAAAGATGAAGTCAGAATCAATGAAAACGGAATGTGCCCCTGCGGAACGAAGCGGTAAATCCGAAATTCTGATGCAGTCACGCCATTTTATCGAGCATATCGATTCCGTAAACCTTATTGAAACCGTTCCTCTGTTGATGATGGCGCTCAACCGGAATCGGCAGATAATTTTTGCCAATCCGGCGGTAATTGTTACGGCGCAGAAGAAGAATATGAAGTCAGTTCTGGGGCTCCGTCCCGGCGAGTTGTTCGGGTGCAGTCATGCATTTGAATGTGAGGGCGGGTGTGGAACAACGCTGTTCTGCAGTACCTGCGGTGCGCTGCAGGCGATACAATCGAGCATTGCCGGAACGAGCGACGTTCGCGAATGCAGCATTAATCGGCTCGATGGCCAGGGAGCCTTTGAGTTCCGGGTATGGGCTAGTCCGGTATATGTCGAAGATTGTCAATATAACCTTTTCTATCTGCTGGATATCAGTGAAGAGCAGAGGCGGAAGATGCTTGAACATATCTTCTTTCACGATATCATGAATACCGCCAGCGCCGTACGCGGGTATTCAGAACTCCTCGAAACGGTCGTCGAACCGGGGCTGGCCGGAGAAAAGATAAGAAAGTCGATTGCCGCGACGACTGAAATTCTTATCGACCACATCAACGCCCAGAAGCAACTCCTGGCCGCTGAGAGTAATGAACTGGTCGTCAAGCCGATACTGCTCAACTCGCTGGAACTGTTGGGCGACAGCATCGAATTGTATACCAATCTTCAGCTTGCCAGAGGGAAAACGGTCACTATTGCCGACGGCTCTCCGTCTTTTCCTTTTCTGGCTGACCGGTCGCTCCTGAACCGTGTGATTACCAACATGCTGAAGAATGCCCTCGAAGCCACGGAACCGGGAGACACTATTACCCTCGGCTGCGGCCAGCGGGGGAATTCACTCTCGTTCTGGGTAGAAAACCCCGGCTGCATCGAACCGGAGACGCAATTGCAGATATTCAGACGTTCGTTCTCTACGAAAGGGAGCGAACGTGGCCAGGGCACGTACAGTATGCGGCTGCTGACTGAGAAGTACCTGAATGGGAATGTAATCTTTACTACCTCTCCGGAAAAAGGAACGAGATTTACCGTCACTATTCCGAAGGTGAAACTGCCGTAGTCAGGGACTGACGATTGAACGTGAAAGAATAAAGGGAGAGACTTTAGTCTCTCCCTTTTCGGTTATCTCCCGCAGCGATTACTGCTGTCTGGCGAATTCGATTGTCCAGTCTCCGCCGGTGATAGTCAGGGTATCGTTGCCGACGACCCATGATTCGGCTGCCTGGAGGGCTGTAAGGTAGGTGAAATCCTGCTCGTTAACTGCTTCATCAGCACAGAGCATCAGAGTCTGGATAATTGATTCCGACAGCGTCAGGTTATCGGCATTGATTTCATACGGGGCGCCGTAACTGTTGCATCCCGCGTTACCGCCGACATATCCGTTGGTGCTGTTGAGGAAAAGGGTAACGTCGACGCCTTCGATAGCCTGATGGGTAACGTTTTCACCGGTCATCGAGGTCATGACCCAGGTAACTTCTTCGGCGGCGTATATCATTCTCTGGTTGACCATGTTCCACTGCCCGTCCATGACGGCTGATTCAAGGTTGCCCTGTCTCAGCTTCAGGACCGCTTCATGCGGGGTGATGACCTGGGCGAGCATCTGTCCTTCCCGGTCGCCGTACCCTGCCTGACGGCTGTCGAAGGTAAAGGTGATAACCCACGCAGCCCCGTCAGCCGAATAGTCGGCGGCGGTCATTGTCAGTGTTTCTTCCATTCCGTCGAAGAGGTAGGTAGCTTCGTGCTCCACGAAGTACCGGGCAAAATTCTCGTGAATCGTCTTTATCTCCGCTTCGAGTCCCGTTTTCTCTATTTTCAGTGCGTCAAGTTCGGTTTGGAGTGCATCCAGATTTTCGGTGGTGGCTTCAAGAGCATCGATTTGTGCCTGAAGGCTTGTAATATCGTTTTCCAGTTCGGCAACCTGGGCAAGTGCCTGGTCTCGTTCGGTTACCGCTTTATCATAATCATTCTCTGAGATACCGCCGGAACACCCGGCGAATATCAGTGATACCGTTATCAGCAGAGCGGCTGCCGCAGTTGTAATTTTTTTTCTCATCGATTATTTTCTCCTTGTCTGTAATTTCGTAATAGAAAACGGATTCGTCGGAATTTCGCTGTATTCATGTCATTGGTAGTGACCTCTCCTTTCCTATTATTGATTTCATTCCGGTGTTCTAAGGTATATAACGAACAAAATCCGGAAAGGTTAGATTTTGTTCAGGCTTTTAGCCTGACAAAGCTGAATTTCAGCAAAAAAAGGCGAGACACTGTGGAGTAAATACTGATATTCTTATGACAAAGGAAAGTGAATACACATGGAATGGGCTGAACGGCTGGATGGAGCTGTCGACTACATCGAATCGAATCTCAACGGCAGGATTGATATCCCGAAAGCGGCTGACCGGGCTTATTGTTCGGTTTACCACTTCAGCCGCATGTTTGTTTCGATATCCGGCATTACGCCGGCTGAATACGGCCGCCGGAGGCGAATGACCGTTGCCGCAGCGGATATTAAAAATGGTACCGGTTCGATAATCGATATCGCGTTGAAATTCGGATACGATTCCCCGAGTGCTTTTTCGAGAGCCTTCCGATTGTATCACGGTGTCATGCCCTCCGGGGCTCGCGAATCCGCGGTCAGGCTGAAAGCATATCCCAGAATATCGTTTCGGGACACTATAAGGAGCAATGGAATAATGGATTACCGGATAATTGAAAAACCCGGGTTTTCGATACTCGGTATTGCGCAGAAGTTCGGGGTTGCCGATGGTGAATTCAGTAAAAAAGGCAGGTCGTTCTGGTCGAAATTCGTCCTGACGGAGGACTACAAAAAACTCTGCAACCTTTCCGGAGGCCGACCCGGTCTGGTTACTGGTGCGCCGGTGATGACTGCTTACCTGCCGAATGAAGATGGTTCCTGGGATCCGGTGACGAATGTCTTCGGCATCGAGAACCCCGAGAGTATGAGTGACAATTCTTTCGAACTCTATACCGTGCCGGCGGCGACGTATGCAGAGTTTGACTGTACGATGAAGACGAGTACTGCTGTCAATAAACGGATTTACGGTGAGTGGTTTCCCTCGACCGGCTATGAGCACGGTAATTCGGCCGATATCGCCCTCTTTTATCAGATTCCCTGGAACCGGATGGTCTATGTCCGCTGGTGGGTGCCGGTTATAAAGAAAAGCGGAGTGCGGTAGTTACTGTCCCTGTTGAGAAAAATGGCCCGACAGGTACTTGAAAACAGCCGTCTTCGTGCTATTATGGATACTGGTGTAATAATCCGTCTTAACCTGCCTTGTTATCCCCTCTGTACCACTGACCTGATATGGGCTGTTGTCCGTTTGGGTATGTTCGATGGTATTCGATGGCAAAAAACCGGACGCAGGGAATGACAAAAACGAACTCCGCAGAGCCTGTTTAAATCTGGCGGTAAGCTAGAATTAAATCATATCCTGTTGTGAAAAAAAACCGTAACTAAGGAATCAAGGAAACTGGTGCTGTACTATATTGTATATCAGACGTTACTGATACTGGCGTGCGTCGCTCTCGCATTTCTGGTGGTATTTCTGTGGCGGTACCGGTATGCCAACGGGGCAAAGTCATTGATTCTCCTTGTCGTAAGTACCTTTCTCTGGTCGGTCTGCTCTTTTATTCAGACCGGCAGCGATTCTCTCGAAGTCCAGATAATGACAATGAAGTTTGCCTATATCGGGCTGATGTTTGTCCCTCCTGCGTGGCTGCTTTTTGCTGTTCACTATACCTACCGGGAATATGATTTGAAGGCCTGGTGGGCTGTTACGTTCTTTCTTTTTCCGGTCGCAATACTGGCGGTGGTATGGAATCCTGACTGGTCGGGCTATTACTGGCAGATTGGCGAACAGCTTGTACAAACCGGGCCGTTTCTGGTTATGGAATGCACAGACTTCACCCCGTTGTTCTGGATATCGGCTGCCCATAACTATGTCCTGATGGCGGCGGGAACGGTTATCCTGATTATCCGGCTGTTCAAAGGGGTTGGACTGGTGAGAACTCAAGCTTTGTTGATATTGCTGGCGATCTTCCTGCCGCTGGCCGGAGACATCATTTTTACGTTCAAGCTTTTACCGATTCCTGACCAGCCGCTGACGCCGGTCATGTTCGCTGTTTCGGCGCTGCTGCTGACGCTTGGATTGATGAAATACAATCTGTTCATGGTGCTGCCGTTTGCCAGGCAGTACATCGTCAGCAGCCTGAAAGATGGTATCCTCGTTTTCGACACCGAAACGAGGCTTATCGATTCGAATCAGGCAGCCGTCGGAATGCTGGGGCTGGCGAAACATTCGGTCGGTAAGAACATTCAGGATATTCCCGAGGTGTATCCGATATTCCAGCGGCTTGGCTCGACCGGTCAGTATGTGACGGAGATGGAGTTCCCGAACTCCCGCACGAAAAGAATGGTTGATATCGAAGCTGTCCACATGCGTGACAAACAGGGGTATTCGGTTGGCCTGCTGATACTGATGCGGGATATTACCGACCGCATGAGGATGATTGACGGCATCTACTCGCAGGATAGGCTGGCATCCATTGGTAAACTGACTGCCGGTGTCGCTCACGAAATTAATAATCCTCTGGCAATAATGAAAGGGCTGGCGGAGCTGCTGCTCGATAGTAACATACCCGAGGAAACAAAAGATGATATAAGGATAATCGACGGGGAGGTAGAGCGGGTCTCGACCGTCGTACAGAACCTGCTGGCTTTTTCGCGGAAACAGCAGAAGGAGAAGACACGTCTCAACATCAATAAGGTTATCTCGCAAACGCTTCGTGTTGAGTTCTACGAAAAGAACACCCACAATATCCGGATTGTTCCCGAATTCGGGAAAAACCTGCCTGAAATATTCGGCAACGAGATGCAGCTTACCCAGGTGATGGTCAACATCTTTATGAATAACAAAGAGATACTGCGCGGTGCCGGCGGGGGGACGATGACGGTATCGACCTTCGAGCAGACAGGGAAAATCATTATCAGAATTTCGGATGACGGTCCGGGTATTTCACCCGAACACATCACTCATATCTTCGACCCGTTTTATACCACGAAAGGGTTTGGCCAGGGTTCCGGTCTCGGCTTAAGTATCTGCCACGGTATCATCACCGAACACGGCGGAACAATCGATGTCGAGAGCACGCTCGGAAAAGGAACGACCTTCATTATTGCTCTGCCGGTATACCGCGAATCCGGAGAACTGCTTCACGAAATCAGCGTTTCGCTGCAGGAAATTTAGAGAACACCGGCAGATATTCTCATTCTGCTTCTTCAGCCGTGCCGTGATTTTCATTGACATCCCGTAGTCGGGAGGGGTATCCTCAGTACTGAAAAATGAAGGAGGTAACCCGATGAATATTATGGTTTTAGGCGCCAGCGGAATGTTCGGCAGAAAAACAGTTCTGCACATGCTTCAGGATAAGGATATTGACAATGTTGTGTCCGTCGATATCGCTCCGCCGCCCGAATGGGCATTGAAACAGTATGAACCGTGGAAGAAAAAATTCCACTACGTTCGCGGGACGGTTGCTGAACTCGAGGATATTCTCAATGCTGCCAAACTGATGAAAATTGACGGTATCGTAAACTGGGCGTTCGTTATGAGTTTGCAGGACTTGAACAGCAATCCCCGATTGAGCACGAAAGTGAATGTATATGGGATGTGTAACGCTTTTGAAGCAGCCCGTCTTATCGATGCCAAACGGGTTGTCTATGCAAGTTCGATGACTGTCTACGGACCGGCCGACCTCTACGGTGACGAAATTACCGAAGACGGTATCCTTTCACCAAACAGCTCATATGCTGTTGCCAAGGTTTACGCGGAAATCATTGCCGCCCAGTACCACGAGAAATACGGTATCAATTTTACCGGTGTCCGCCCGACAATCGGCTACGGTCACGGCGGGAAATCACCGGCACAGTTCTGGTCGGATATGCCCTCGATGGCTGCAACCGGGAAGCCGTTCAAAATGGATACGGACGGTAATGTTGCCATGTCGCTCGTTACTGCTGATGACCTTGCTATCTTCACGACCATGCTGATGAAAGCGAAGTCCTCACCGAGGCCGGTTTACAATGTCGGGACCCCCCTGGTGAATTTCCGCGACCTCGCAGCCGTGGTGAAGAAATACATTCCCGATGCAGTAATCGAGTTCGGTACCAAACAAAACCCGATGGGCATGGGAAAGCCGATGAATGTAAGCTCGAAAGCTGCCAAAGATGATTTCGGATTCGAATGCATGTCGCTCGATGATGGAATCAAGATTCATATCAACGATGCGCGTATGGAAGCCGGGCTCGAACCCCTGAAGTTTTAAAAACCAGCGATAACGAAAAAGGACTCCTCAATTACAGGAGTCCTTTTTTATATTTTCCCGGCTCGCCGTAACTTTACTTTGATTCTCGCGACAAGTTCGGCGGTTCTGAACGGTTTTCTGACATAATCGTCAGCCCCGAGATTGATGGTCTTGTTGACGGAAGCTGCGTCCGGTATGGCTGTCAGCATGATGACGGGGACGTCATCGTACTTGTCCCTGATTTTCTCAAGTGTCTGATACCCGTCCATCCCGGGCATCTTGATATCGAGCATGATTAAGTCCGGCTCCACATTGTTGAGCAGGTCGAGCGCCGCCGGGCCGTTATTGGCTACCGTTACTTTAAATCCCTCGGCGGTAAGAATTCTGTCGAGGACGATGGTAACGGACGATTCGTCATCGATGACCATTATGTGGGGCGTTTTCTCCATGATGGCTTTTCCTCAACCGGTTATATCGTTCCTTAATGCGTTTTTGTGTAAGCCTGATGGTATTATAGCTCAATTATGGAAACTAAAACAAACAAGCCGGATCTTTCAGGAAATTGAAAAAACTCCAGAGCGAACCGGTACGGTGTTATTCTTCCGGTTTCTTTTTCCTGAATTCGGTGAACATCTTTTCGAAGGTATCGTCATTTCCTGACATAATAAGAATATCACCGGCTTGTATCTTCTGTGATTTTCCCGGGGTGACGATTATCTCATTCTCGTGTTTTATCATGAGGACGGCTATTTCCCATTTTCCTGATGGTCCGATTTCCAGCGAGGAAAGTTTTTCTCCGTCAAGGTATTGAGGTATTTTGTACTTGACGACGCCGTAACTTGGGGTAACGGTCATGTAATCAGTTACCTCGGTAAGCGTAACGCCGTGAGCGATTCTCATACCCATCTGCTTCTCGGCGTACACCACGCTGTCAGCCCCGATTTTTTCAAGGATACTGCCGTGTAAATCATCATTTGCTCTGGCTACAACATATTTGACGTTCAACTTTTTTAACAGGATGGTCGTCAGGACACTGCTCTTGATATCGGTACCGATTGCAACAATAGCCATATCAAAATTTTCGATTCCAAGTTCTTTCAATACCGCTTCATTGACCGAATCAGCTTGAACTGCGTGGGTTATCTGGGAAGCGATGTTCTGAACCTGCGTTTCATCTTTATCTATTGCCAGGACATCATGGCCGTCATCGGCCAGTGTTGTTGCAAGACTTATCCCAAAACGCCCGAGTCCGATTACTGCTATCTGTTTTTTCATACTGCCTCCTGTCTTATCCGATTCGAATCTGCTCTTCCGGGTATTTGTACAAGGTTGTTTTCTGTCTTTGAACAAGTGCCAGGACAAGGGTAAGCGGTCCAAGCCGTCCGATGAACATGGTCCCGATAATGATTATTCTCCCGGCAATGGATAACCCCGGTGTAATACCTGTCGATAACCCGACCGTACCGAATGCCGAGAATGTTTCAAAAAGAAGGTTGAGAAACGGAACATCTTCGGTAATCGTCAGGAGAAAAACACTCAGGGAAATAACTCCCAGTGAAACCATTATCAGCGTTACGGCACGGTTTATCAGTTGTCCGTTCAACTGTCTTCCGAACGCTTCGGGTTTAACTTTGCCTTTAACGGTGGCCCACACAGTTGCAATCAGCGTGCCAAGGGTATTGACCTTGATTCCTCCGGCAGTCGAACCGGATGCTCCGCCGATAAACATCAGGAGCATGGTGAAGAACAGGGTGTAATTGGCCCAGTTTCCCATGTTGATGGAACTGAAGCCGGCGGTCCTGGCTGTTACTGACAGAAAGAAAGCGTTGAGTAATTTCTGTGAAAATGGCATTAGTCCCAGCGTATGAGTGTTATTCCATTCAGTTATCATCACCAGGATAATCCCGATTGTCAGGAGAGCCGCGGTGGTAACGAGAATGAATTTGGTGTCCAGCGTGAAACGGTCCCATTTTCTCACTGTTATAACGTTGGATAAGACAAGGTAGGAGATACCGCCTGTTATTATCAGAAGAGCGGTCGTAATCAATACCAGAGCGTTGTCGTTATACCCGGTTAAACTTTGGTACCCGCCGAAAAGGTCGAACCCTGCGTTATTAAACGCTGAAACTGACTGAAAGAGTGACAGCCATGCAGCTTTCCCGAAACTGAAATCGGCTGAAAACTGAATCATGAAGATGATGGCGCCGATGATTTCTGCAACAATGCAGAAAACCGCCGTTTTCTTTACCAGAGAAACCAGATTACCCAGTCGGGTTAATCCCAGTGATTCACTGATAAGCAGCCGTTCCTGGAGGCCGATCCGCCGCCTGAGTGCCAGAAGAAATATAGTTGCGCTGGTCATGAACCCGAACCCGCCAAGTTGAATCAGCAGGAAGATAACTGCCTGACCGAAGGAACTCCAGTAATCGGCCGTATCGAAAACGATAAGGCCGGTGACGCAGACGGCTGAGGTGGCGGTGAAAAAAGCGTCGATAACGTTCGTATATTCGCCTGATTGTGACGAAATCGGCAGGAGTAACAGAATTGTACCGATGATGATAAGTCCTGCAAAACCGAACAGCAATATGAGAGAAGCTGGCCATGGAGTGTGACTGGACGGGTTGTCGGGGAGGAATATGTGCCATGGTTTCATCCGGCTTCTGACGGTCAAGAATATTCTTTTCCCGGATTTCCGTGATGTTTTCGTTTGCACAAATGGACTCTCAACTGATAATAGTAAGCCGGTTTTCCTCACCTCGCAATAACAGGTATTGGCTGGATTAATGAATGATTTGCCGGATGGAATGTAAGTCCATTCCTTCTATTTCGATAACTTTATCGTGAGAAGAACCTCCTCTCACGATACTGATACGACTTTTTGCAATGCCGAAGACATCGCTGAGAAAATCAATAAGAGCTGAGTTTGCCCTGCCTTTTTCCGGACGGGCGGTGACTTTTATATGCAGCACGTCACCTTTAAATCCTGTCAACTCGTTTTTTGAGGCGCCGGGATGCACTTTTATACTGAGTTTCAGGTTTTCCGGGCTCATGGCGGTTATTTGACTATCGCACTGATATTTTTAAATTGTTCGCTGGTCGATGTGCCGAGTAATTCGAACAGAATCATTTCGGTCGTCGTCATCCGCAGTCCCTCAGTTTCCATGCGCCGGATTGCCGTATCTCTGTTTTCCGGAGTCCTTGATGAAATACAATCGGCTACCACCTGTATGTCATGGCCGCGAAGGTCCATCGCCGTCTGGTATATGCAGACGTGAGCTTCGATGCCTGCAAGAAGTATCTGAAATCGATTCTGCTTTCTCAGCCCGGCCAGAACATCGGCGAATCCTTTCTCCCTGGGGCAACTGAAAGAAAACTTACGCAGAGGTTCCATGTCAGGGAGAAGCGAAGCGATTGATGGGATGGTCGGCCCGAGTCCGACAGGGTTTTGTTCGGTAACAATAACCGGTATACCGAATTCCTGAGCGCCTTTTATCAGCTTGACCGTATTTGTTTCAAGAGCTTCTTTTCCGGACATCGCGGGAAATAACTTTTCCTGCATATCGATAACAAGAAGGGCGGCGTATTCTGGTTTGAACATTCATCACCTCTCTGATTGTTGTTTCTTTTTATTATGCCATAATATGAGAAAATAGTCTTGTTGTCTTTTACTTAGTGTCAAAAACGAAAAAGACCGGGTCGGTATCGACCCGGTCTTTATGAGTGTTCTGAGTAAAAATTTACATCCTGATAATGCTGCGGAGAGCTTCGCCGGTGCGAAGTTTGGCGATGGCAGTGTTAATCTCTTCCAGCGGGTATTCGGCG
>CAYSQK010000020.1:0-14497 GCA_964433075.1 uncultured Dehalococcoidales bacterium | reverse complement strand
GCGGACTCGTAGCGGTCTTCCCTGCCGTACGATACCGGAGCATCGGTCTCGAGGAACAGCCGGTCAGCCGGCGCTTCCCGCACAGCCCGGCGGTGCTCGGAATGGTACTCGGTCGCCGGTGTTGCCGAAATAAAGTAACCGTTGTCGAGAATGTCTCTGAGAACGCTTGACGGACCGGTGAACCAGTGAAAAACGGCTTTTTTCACGCCGGTTTCCTGAACGATGTCCAGTGCATCCCGCCAGGCGTACCGACTGTGAATCGAAACCGGTTTGTCATACCGGGCGGCTATGAGCATGATATCCCGGAACACCGCCTGCTGCCGTTCCTTCGGTGCTTCAGCCCGGATTCTCTTGTGGTAGTCGAGCCCCACTTCGCCGACAGCAACCGCTTGCTCAATGTTCTCTTCGATGAGACGCAGTGTCCCGGCAACGTCTGTATCGTCCATCTCCGGCAGTTCCTGCGGGTGCAGTCCGAGCGCCGGGAAAACTATTCCGCTGAATTGTTTGGCCAGTTCGAGTACCTTGAGATTGGTTTCATAGTTGATACCGACGGCGATGATTCCCGTTACTCCGGCCTCTTTCGCTTCCCTGACGGCAAGGTCGGTATCACCGATTTCATCGAGATGGCAGTGCGTATCGATAAGTTTCATAAACCCATTATAACTGAACCGTCATTAAGGTTTCCTGCCCGTAATGAAAAGCCAGCAAAGACCTCCCGTGACGTTGAGTTCTGTGAACGGCGTATGGCCGGCCAGTTTCCCCGCTTCTTCCGGCGTGTAGCTTGCTGAGACTGAACTGATTGGTTCGTTTATTTTGTTCAAATGAGCGGGGTATATCCACCTCTGCATACACCTTAGCCCGCGGTAAAAAAAACCGGGCGAATCGCGGCGGGTATCGAATATCAGAAATTGTCCCTCCGGTTTGAGTACCCTGTATATCTCACTGAAAGCTTCAGCAGGATTGACCCAGTGGTGCAGCGAGAGGGTGCTGACAATGAAATCGAGTGAGCTCTCCTTGAAAGGAAGCTGTTGAAGGTCTCCCTGCGTGCGGTGTATCTCTCTGCTTCGAATGTGTGAAGAAAAATGCTTCCCGGCCCGTGAGAGCATTTCGGCAGAGATGTCGAGTGCCGCTATTTTCAGTGCAGGGAATGCCTTTGCCATGTCTCCGGTAAAAAACCCCGGCCCGCAGCCGAGGTCGGCCAGTGTCCCGCATGGTTGAAGGTCCTTCAGCCTGCGGAGGGCAAGCCTGTACAGCAATTTCGAAGGTAATTGCCGGTTTACAGTGATGTAAGAATCGATTGTCCGGGTGTCTTCGATTCCTTCATCAGGCCCGATTGTCCGCTCCGAACGTATCCGGCTTAAACCGGTCAGTTTCAGAATGGCTGAACTGGTATCTGCTTTCATACTCTATTATAAAACGGTTACAGAGAGAATGAACATCGAAAAGGCGGTGAGAATTTCTCACCGCCTTTTCCGGATATCGTGTCTTTAAAAATAGTACGAAACTAGTTGAAACCCATCGATTTCTTCAGTGCCTGGTCTATCCAGGCGTATTTCGACCATCTGAATTCGTTACAGATACCATTGCTGTACTCACCGTGGTATCCTTTCAACCAGGGCCACCAGGCGGTGAAAGTGTACGCTGCCGGGCTGGGGATTGCCCATGCCTGTTCCATGACGTACGGCATGAGTGCCTTGTGAATCCGGTCCACCTCTTCCTGGTCACCGGCCGCGAACGCAGCCAGCATGTCGGTTTTCGCCTGATTGACTTGGGCATCGTCAACGAAACTCAGGTTGCCGCCCACCGAAGACCCCGTTAAAGCGAGCATTCGTACATAGGTGCCTGAACTCGGCTGAAGTGTGTAGAAGAGGCCTTCGTAGTTTCTTGCAGCCCACATGCTGTTATACGCGCCGGTTTCGAGAGGGTTGATGTTCAGCGTTACGCCGATTTCGTCCCACATGGCGGCAACTATCGAAAGGTAATCTACGTTTGGATTGACGCAGGTGATGGTGGCGGAGAACCCTTTCGGATACCCGGCATCGGTCAGTAACTGTTTCGCCATGTCGGGGTTGTACGTATAGAGGTCGTTAACCGACTTTGGCGCTTCGTCGAGCGAAAGGAAGGCAGCCGCCAGTTCGGGTTCCGGGGTAATTGGATATGACGGAATTTCTGCTTCTCCCTGATAGAAGTCTTCGATAATCTCATCGTAGTTAATTGCCATTTGAAGAGCCTGGCGGACTTCTTTCTTTCCGAAAGGAGAATCCGGGTCATCGGTATGCATGGCTATTGAATACGCTGCCGCAGGAATCTGCTTGGCAACAATGATGTCAGAAGCGGTACTGGTAATGTTCTGGATGGTATCAAGGGTAATGCCGAAATGGGCATCCACCTGCCCGGTTCGAACCGCCGCTTCCTGGGTGGAAAGATCCGGGATTATCAGGTATTTGACCGTGTCGATGTAGGGAAGTCTGTTGCCTTTCCCTGCTCCGACCGGGTCGGTTTCCCAGTAATTCGGGTTTTTCTCGAATGTTACCGCTGAACTGCGGGTGTAGTCGGTGATGAAATACGGACCGGTACCGACGCTGTTCTGCCAGTCGGTAATCGTCCCGTAGGTTTCGATAACTTCTTTGGGCCATATTGCGTTCCAGTCGACAAGGTAGGCTGCCAGGTAAATAGATTCTTCGACCGGAACCTTCAGTTCGAGCGTCCACTCGTCGAGCAGATTATACTCGATGGATTCGGCCATTGTCCGCGCCGAGCGGGCTATCTGCGAGCCTTCGCCGGTAATCCATCGGTCGATGTTCCAGTAGACATCCTCACCCGTCAATTCCCGCCCGTTGACGAGCCGGCTGGCTTCACTGTCCGGATTCAGTCCGAAATGAACGCCTTGTCGGATATGGAAAATCATGTGACCCGGAGAAAGTATCTCGAAGCTTTCTGCCAGGGCGCCGGATTTACTGTCCCACCGGTATACATCATTGGTTTTCCAGGTAAATTCTCCGGTCCCGGCCGGACCCTTCGACCAGTCGCCTTCGAGCAGTTCGTCATGGGTGATGTGACCGGCGACATCCCAGTAATCAGGAGTCGTCAGAGGGTCGTACCCCATGATATCGAGCCCGTATATAAGGGACAGCGTTCCGCCGTACTGAGGTTCTTCATCAGTCGTGACGGGTATCTTACCTTCTCCGATGTCCGGCCCTTCGGGTTCGGTCTCGGTCGTCGGGCTCTGGTTTCCATTTTCGGTTTCAGCCGGTTCCTTTTCATCCGAACTGCATGAAGCAACCAGAAGAGAGAGCACCATCAAACAGCTTACGACCAGCCAGACAATTTTCTTTGTCATACCGTTATTACCTCCTCTGTAGTGTCCTTTTTCCGTTGAAATGAACGTAGATAATCCGTTGATAAAAGAGGTCAATATCTGAGGTACTGTTTGCATTTGGTTGATAATGATGTCTTTGCGAATGAAGTGAAATATGTCCAGGTTTTCTCCCTTTTGTAAAGTCGAGACTCTCGATTTATCGGAGGGAGAGTAAGAGGGATTTCAAAATTTCTGATTAGTTTCTCCATTCTCGTCCCTGCCAACCACAACCAAACAGAACCATATCTGACAGCATCACCTCCCGTTCAGGCTCGGAGAAGTCCGCCCGTCTGCTGAGCTGTTCGGAGTAGATTGAAGAGGCTCCGTGAAGGTTTCGAAAGTAAGAAAAGTGCAGCTCTTGATTTGTTACGGTACGGCTGATACAGAAGCGTTAGCCTGTACTAAATTATTGCGTTGTAACAATACACTCCTGGCAATCAAGGGTAACCAGCGTTTATTGTTTTTATTATAGCACTTTTACGTGAAAAAATGCACAAGATTTGCCGGCGGGTATTGTTTGCGTGAAATAGTTGTCATTTATGTCGGAAAATGAAGCTATTTCTCGGCAAGAACCGACCCTCCGGAAACATTGACCTCTCCCATCACCGGTTCCCCGATGTAGTGGAGACTCGAGCCGCCGGTTAACGTCGTATCGAGCTTCCCGCTGATGGTGAGAATGGCTTGACCGCCGCCGTCGATGTTGATATCCGCGTCGTTAATCATGAACTGCTCCAGCATGAGCTTCGAGCCGTCTGAACTTCGGGCGACAAGGTTCCTGCCGCTGCCGGTCAGTGTGACGCTGCTGCCTCCGGAAAGACCGAAACCGATATCTCCGGCGATGATAGTACCGCTCAGAATGCTGCCTTCCGTCATGGTAACAGAGAAATCATCTGAAGAAGAGAACCCGGAAATTTCCGCTGAAGAGCCCTGGGAAAGATTCAAACCTTCGAGAGCCGGCATTGTAATGGTTGCCCGAAGGGTGGCGGTACCGTTTTTCTTGAAGCCCAGATAGAGGGTGTCGTCGGATTGCTTGATATCGAGGTACTGCTGTACGTTGTCGTCACAGGTAATACTGACGCTGAATGAAGGCGACTCCTCTACCGTCAGCCGGAAGCCTCTCTCGGCCTCAATGAAGCTGAATCCGGTGAACTCATACGTTTCGGTGATAAGCTCTCCCGAACCGGTAATCCCCCCACCGCAGCCGTACAGGCATATCGTTGCCGCGGTGACCACACCGGAAATGAATAAGCAAAGGATTTTTTTCATGGCAGCCTCCTGATACTACTATCATGATAGCCTATTTATCGGACCGGAAAAAGTGACTGTTTCTGAGACAGCCCTTTTCGGTAAATATTGTATCAGGAAAGTCTCTAAGAATCCGTTCGTTTCTCTCCTGATTGTATCCCTGCCTGAAACTGAACGAAACCTGCTGGGATATAACTTGTTATTTCTGTGTTGGAATACTAAGATTAGAAAGAGTCGGTATGCCGTCAGGGTAACTCGAAAGGCGCTGACTGTTCGGCCAGGAAACCGGGCACAATCTGTATCAAGTTTGTAAATTCTGAATCATTGTTCGTCATGCTCGATATGTTAAAAGCAGAAAAATGAAAAACTTGCGTATCAGGTACCCGAGTATCAAATCGTTCTTCACCTTTTTTTGTGTAACGATACTCATTTCTCTAATAGTACTGTCGTCAGGCTGCTCCCGAAGCAGCGCCAGTATCATCGTTGCCGGTTCGACCTCTGTCCAGCCGTTCGCCGAGGTACTGGCTGAAGAGTATATGATTCTTCATCCCGATATTGTTATCGATATTCAGGGCGGCGGGTCTGCGGCAGGTATCATGGCCACGAACTCGGGAACGGCCGATATCGGTATGTCCTCACGATCTTTGAAACCTGACGAATTGCATCTCTGGAGTCTGGAAATCGCCAGCGACGGACTGGCCGTCATCGTTCACCCCGATAACCCGATTCATAATCTGAGCCTCGAGCAGGTTCGGGGTATCTATTCAGGCGAAATTTCCCGCTGGGACACGCTGGGTGGCATATCATCGAAGATACACGTATTTACCCGTGAAGAAGGGTCCGGCACCAGGTCTTCATTTGAAGGTCTTGTCATGGGCTCGTCTGAAATTATGCCTGAAGCCATGGTTCAGGATTCGAACGGCGCCGTGCGCCAGCTGGTTGGTGATGACCCCGCCGCTATCGGCTTTATCTCACTGGGGCTGGTCGATGGCACGGTAAAAGCAATGGAACTTGACGGGACAACGCCGACGTCTGAGCACATTCTTGACGGCACCTACCTCCTCTCCCGCTCGTTCCTGTTTCTCACTGCCGATGAACCTTCGGGAATAGTGAAGGAATTCATCGAATTTACCACATCAGCACAAGGCAGAAACTTGCTGAACGCCGAAGGACTTATCACCCGGGAGGTCAATCCCTGATGATGAAGAATTTCGGTGAAAAGTTTTCTTCAATCGCTTTTTTTGTTCTTGCCCTGTCAGCCCTTTCTGTTCTTGCCCTCATCACTGTCTTTATTTTCATCGAAGGTGTCCCTCTCATCGCTGAAGTTGGGTTGATCGACTTCGTTTTCGGCATGAAGTGGGCCCCCAGCCAGGGTGAGTACGGTATTTTCCCCATGATTGTCGGTACCGTCCTCGTGACGCTGGGTGCCGTCATTATCGGCGTGCCGATTGCTATCTGCTGCAGTATTTTCCTGGCTGAATTCGCTCCCTCCCGGCTGAGTAATCTTGTCAGGCCGGCAATTCAACTTCTCGCCGGCATCCCGTCGGTGGTTTATGGCTTCTGGGGGTTGATTTTCATCGTCCCCATTATCAGGAATTATCTCGGCGGGCCGGGGCTGAGTATACTGGCTGGTTCGGTCATTCTCGGTATCATGATTTTGCCGACGGTCATCAGTATTTCCGAAGTATCGCTGCTCTCTCTGCCGAGATTGCTGAAAGAAGGCGCGTTTGCCCTCGGCGCAACCCACTGGCAAACTATCCGTCAGGTTCTGCTGCCCGCCGCGAAATCAGGTATACTTGCCGCCGTCATTCTTGGTATCGGCCGGGCGATTGGCGAAACGATGGCGGTTATCATGGTGCTCGGTAACGCGACTGCGATGCCGAAATCGATTCTTGATCCCGCGAGAACGCTGACGACGAATATCGGTATCGAGATGGGATATGCCTCAGGCGAACACCAGCAGGCGCTCTTTGCCACCGGCATTGTCCTGCTTGTCATTATCATGGTCCTTAACTCGGCGGCGCAGTTTGCCGTAAAAAGGAAATAAAGAGTGCTGAAACTCAACCCGAAAAAAACACAGGTAATTGCAAAAATCGTCATCTGGGCGGCGGCAGTCCTTGTTATCGGCCTGCTTCTCTCTGTCATTATCTACATTCTGTCGAAAGGCCTCCCTAATATTACCTGGGAATTTTTAACGCAGATACCGCGCGATATGGGACGTTCCGGCGGTATCCTCTCCACGATAATCGGGACGTTAGCCGTGACCGCCGTCGCAACTGTCGTGGCGACGCCGCTCGGGGTCGGCACCGCCTTTTATCTGACCGAGTATACCCGCGAAGGACGTATTACAAAGATTATCCGGTTCAGTGCCGAATCGCTGGCCGGTATCCCGTCGATTATTTACGGGCTTTTCGGGTTCCTCTTCTTCGTTATCTACCTGAAACTCGGATGGTCGATTATCTCCGGCGGCTTGACCCTGGCGGTGATGATTCTTCCCACTATTATCCGGACATCCGAGGAAGCGATTCTTACCGTCCCTCCCATGTACCGTGAGGTCAGTTATTCCTTGGGAGGTACCAAATGGCAGACTATCGTAAAAGCTTTGGTCCCGACAGCCCTTCCGGGTATTGCTACCGGTATCATCCTCGGTATCGGTCGCTGCGTAGCTGAAACGGCGGCCGTCATTCTCACTGCCGGTTCGGCGTTGCGCATGCCGGACTCGCTGTTTTCACCGACCCGGACGATGGCCGTGCATTTCTACGTTCTGGCACGGGAGGGTATTTCCTTCGAAAAAGCCTTCGGTACCGCTGCCCTTCTCATAATTCTGATTTTACTGATTAATGTCGGGGCGAATTTACTCGTGAATCGATTCGTTTCTAAGGGACATTGAGGCAAAATATGACGGAGCAGCAGGCGAAAATATCGGTACGAAACCTGAATTTTTTCTACGGGAAAGATCAGGCCATCAATAATGTCACCCTTGATATTCCGGCTAACTGCATTACCGGCATTTTCGGTCCGGCGAACAGCGGCACGACCACCCTCCTCCGTGTCATGAACCGGATGAGTGAGTTATCGCCGGACGTGAAAATGGAGGGGAAAGTCCTGCTTAATGGGCAGGATATCTATGCGCCGGGGTACCGTGTTATCGAACTGCGCCGGAAAGTCGGTATGGTTTTCGAGGTTCCTGCACCCCTTCCCCTGTCTATTTTCGACAATATTGCCTACGGCCCTCGCCTGAGCGGTATAAGAAACCGGACGGCCCTCGGTGATATTGTTGAAAATTCGCTCCGCCAGGCAGCCCTCTGGGATGAGGTAAAAGACCGCCTTGATATTCCGGCGATGAGCCTTTCCGGCGGGCAGCAGCAGCGCCTGTGCCTTGCCCGTGTACTTGCACTGAGCCCTGAAGTTATTCTCCTCGACCGCCCCTGTTCGGGGCTTGACCCGATATCAACCGCCAAAGTCGAAGAATCCCTCCGGCAGTTGAAAGAAAAATTCTCCATCGTTATTATCCCCCACAATGTCCAACAGGCCGGGCGCGTCTCCGACAGGGTCGCCTTCATGCTCTCGGGCAATCTCATCGAAGAAGGGCAGACCGCTGATGTTTTCGAAAACCCGCAGGACACGCGGACGAGTGACTATATTACCGGGAGGTTCGGATAAATCCGGGTGAGGATATACCATGAAAACGAATTTTACCCTGAGTGATAATCTGAATTTCGAATTTCTTTTCAACAACGTCAAGATTCGGACGGAGAACTGTAATCTTTATTACGGAGAATACCAATGTCTGAAAAATATTACGGTGAGCATTCCTGAGCGTGCTATCACCGCCCTTATCGGGCCGTCCGGATGTGGAAAATCCTCGTTTCTCAGGGTGCTGAACCGGATGAACGACCTCATTCCGGATGCGCGTGTCGAAGGTCTCGTCGAGGTCGACGGTGCCTCGGTGTATGACAGCCGGGTCGATGTCGTTGCCCTCAGGAAAAAAGTGGGGATGGTATTCCAGAAACCCAATCCGTTCCCGATGTCTATCTACGACAATATCGCCTTTGGTCCCCGGCAGCACGGGAAAACGAACCGGCAGTATCTCGATGTGATTGTTGAAAAAAGCCTCCGGCAGGCAGCTCTCTGGGATGAAGTGAAAGACAAGCTGAAAGAGTCTGCCGTCACCCTCTCCGGCGGCCAGCAGCAGCGGTTGTGTATTGCCCGGGTTTGCGCCGTAGAATCGGAAATCATCCTAATGGATGAACCGTGCAGCGCTCTCGACTCCGTTGCTACTCTGAGAATAGAAGAGTTGATGAGGACGCTGGCGGAACAGTATACTATCGTCATTGTCACGCATAACATGCAGCAGGCAGCGCGGGTGTCGGACATGACGGCCTTTTTCATGATGGCGGAGGATACCTCCGGCGAACTGGTGGAATTCGATACCACATCGAAGCTGTTTACCAACCCGCAGGATAAACGGACCGAGGATTATATTACCGGCAGTTTCGGATAATAAAGCAGAGGGAAGGTTTGACCGATGGAAATCAGGACGACATTTCGAAAAAGCTTGAGGGAGATTCAGGACAATATTCTGGAGCTGGGCTCGATGGTCGGGAAAGCCAGCATGCAGGCTATTGAAGCGCTGAAGACAAGGGACCTGGTTCTCGCGCAGCAGATAATCGATGATGATAAGAAAATCGATAAAAAGCGGTATGCCATCGAAGAGAAATGTATCAAGCTCATCGCTACCCAGCAGCCGCTGGCGAGCGACCTCCGTATCATCGTTTCGGTGTTGAATATCATTACCGAACTTGAGCGTATCGGTGATTACGCGAAGGGGAATGCCAATATCACTGTTATGATAGGCAACGAACCGCCGTTGAAACCGCTTATCGATATCCCCCGTATGGCGGAAAAGACCTCTGAAATGCTGGACAGGGGTTTGAAGGCGTTCATCGACCATGATATCGCCGCCGCCAGGCAGGTTTCGTCTGAAGATGATTTTATCGATGGTCTCTATGACCAGATTTTCCGCGAACTGCTGACTTTCATGGCGGAAGACCCGAGGACGATTACCCGGGCTACCCGTCTCATCTGGGTGGCGCATAACCTGGAGCGGAGCGCTGACCGCGTTACTAACATTTGCGAGCGTATCGTCTATATGGTCACCGGTAAAATCAGTGACAGCAAGCTCTCGTAACGAACATGGCTGATGACATCGTGAATGTGAATATGGCAGGGATGCTGCGCAGCATCCCTGTTTTTTGTTTGAACCGTAAATAATCCTTTTCGGCATAGGCAGGTCAAAACGGAAAGAGGAGACAAAAAAGATGAGTAAAGGCGCAGCGAAAAGACTGGAAAATCGGGTCGTAATTGTGACCGGAGGAGCCTACGGAATCGGTCGGGCTTTCTGTCGCAGAATGGCTGAAGAGGGGGCTTCGGTCGTCATTGCCGATATCGATATCGATGCTGCTGAAACTACTGCCGGAGAACTCCGGTCGGGTAACTTCCCTGCGCTGGCAGTCAAAACGGACGTGTCTGATGAAGAGAGCACCCTTTCGATGGCTGAAAAAGCGGCGGCCTCGTTCGGTAGAATAGATATTCTGGTGAACAACGCCGCGGTGTATAGTCGATTCAAGGTATCACAGCTTCCCTTTAACGAACTCCCCGTCGGTGACTGGGACAGGATGATGGCGGTCAACCTCAAAGGGCCCTTCCTGTGCAGCCGGGCGGTTTTTCCGTACATGAAACGGCAGGCGAAAGGGAAAATAATAAATATCTCATCGGCAACGTTTTTCGAAGGGCTCGGTACGATAACCCACTACGTAACCAGTAAAGCCGGGATTATCGGCCTGACCCGGAGCCTGGCTTCAGCAGTGGCACAGTACAACATCAACGTGAACTGCATCGCTCCCGGCCGGACACTCAGTGAAGACCCCTCCGATGCCGAAGCCGTTGCAGAAAACGAACAGCGGGCGTCTGTCCGCGGATTCAAGAGAATCGAGCGTCCCGAAGACCTCACCGGCACCGTTGTTTTCCTGGCGTCGGATGACAGTGATTTTATTACCGGACAAACGATTGTCGTCGACGGCGGGACAGTCTTTAATTGACAGGTTGTGAGGAAAACAACGACAATGGAGAAAATATCGGGAGGCGGCGGCAATGGAAATTGAGGAAATAGAGAAAATTTTCGAAGAGAATAAAGTAATTGCGGTGGTCGGCCTTTCGCCGAATACAAACCGCCCCAGTAACCGGGTAGCCGGGTATCTGAAGGGAAATGATTACACGATAATTCCGGTCAATCCGAAAGAAACCAGCATTCTCGATGAGACATGTTACCCTGATCTCGCCAGTATTCCGGGAAAAGTGGATATTGTTGATATTTTCCGGAAACCGGAAGAAGTACTGCCGGTCGTCGAGGAAGCGGTCAGAATCGGTGCCAGAATCATCTGGATGCAGGAAGGCATCGTCAACGAGGAAGCGGCTGAATGCGCTCGGAAAGCCGGCCTTCAGGTTGTCATGAACCGCTGTATGCTCAAAGAGCACCAGCGAATATATAACAGCGGATGGTAAGCAATGTCGATGTGTCAACTCTATGGCGGAATCGAAGCCGGCGGCACTAAATTCGTCTGTGCTGTCGGTACCGGACCCGACGACCTCAAGGACGAGGTGCGGTTTCCGACCACGACGCCGGAAGAAACAATCGGAAAAGCCGTTGAGTATTTTCAACGTTATTCGGGAGAACTGGCGAAAGTCGGTATTGCCGCCTTCGGCCCTTTGTGCCTCGACATGAATGCTCCCGAATACGGGCACATCACCAGTACGCCCAAGCCGGGCTGGCAGAATACCGATATCAGAGGTATGGTTCACCGTGCCCTCGGTATTCCGGTAGCCATCGATACCGATGTCAACGGCGCCGCCCTTGCCGAGCATCTTTGGGGAGCCGGCAGAGGCGTGGATAACCTGGTCTACCTGACGGTCGGTACCGGTATCGGCGGCGGAGGTCTGGTCAACGGGCAGTTGATTCACGGCCTCGTCCATCCCGAGATGGGGCATATCCGCGTTCCCCATAACACGATGTGGGATTCCTTCGAAGGCTGCTGCCCGTATCATGGCGACTGCCTTGAAGGGCTTGCGTCCGGAAAAGCCGTCGAGCTTCGCTGGGGAGAGCCCGGTGAAAATTTGCCGTCGGACCACCCTGCCTGGGAACTGGAGGCTGAATACCTCGGGTACGGTCTCAATAATATCATCTGCACCCTGTCGCCGGAGCGCATCATCATCGGCGGCGGCATACTGAAAACCCCTGATTTGATTGAGAGTATCAGGGACATGGTCGGTGCCTTGCTCGAAGGCTATATTGACGCTCCGTCGATTACGCAGGATATCGAACGGTACATCGTCCTTCCCGGACTCGGCGACCGCGCCGGTGTCCTCGGGGCAATCGCCCTGGCGATGTTGTTTGACGCACCCTCGAAAAAAGAGTAATTTGTCTGTATGGATTCAGACCGTCACCGGCGCCCCCGCGTTTTTTACGGCTGGTATATCGTTATTGCCAGCCTTTTTATCACGCTGTATACCGGCGGTGTCGCCCATTTCGGATTCACCGCGGTTTTCGAGCCTATCGCTGCCGAGTTCGGCTGGAGTTACGCCCAGGTTTCTCTGGCATCCTCGCTGCGCGGCCTGGAGATGGGACTCCTCGCGCCGGTCATCGGGTTCCTCGTCGACCGGTGGGGTCCCCGCAAAATGGTTTTTTCCGGGAGCATTATCCTCTGCCTCGGCTTCCTGCTCCTCAGCCGGGTCAACTCTCTCGGGATGTTTTACCTCGCCTTTATCTTCATCGCTACCGGCATGAGCCTCTGCGCCGGGACGGTGCTTATGACATCGATTGCTAACTGGTTTCACCTCAAAGCCGGTATCGCTATGGGTATCGTTACCAGCGGATTCGGCATGGGCGGACTCCTCATTCCGGTCGTTACCCTGCTCGTCGATTCCTTTCAGTGGCGGGAGGCGATGGTCTGGGTCGGTATCGGCATGATTATCTTTGTCTTGCCCCTCGCCTTTGTCATGAGGCACAAACCCGAGCGGTACGGGTACTACCCTGACGGGGCTGATGCCCCGCTCGAAACTGAGGGGGAAACAAAAAAAGAATCCTCGCCTGATTTCGGCATGAATACGAAACAGGCCTTGAAAAGCCGGGCGTTCTGGCAGCTGGCCGTTGCCTCATGCTGTCATTCGTTCGTCCTCGGGGCGGTTGTTACCCACATGATGCCGTACCTGAGCAGTGTCGGCGTGGAGCGCTCCACCGCCAGTTTCATTTCGATGGTGCTGCCGGTTGCCAGTATTGCCGGACGACTGAGCGGCGGCTGGCTGGGCGATAAACTGGGCAGAAAAATGGTATTCGCTTCCTGCTTTATCCTGCTGACCGTCGGCATTCTCATGTTCGGGTTTATCGACGCCGGCCGTATGTGGCTGATGATTCCCTTCATCATTACTTTGAGCCTTGGATGGGGCGGCAGCGTCACCAACCGGCTGACGGTACTGAGAGAGTATTTCAGCCGGAACAGCTTCGGGACGATAATGGGGTTCACCTCCGGGGTGATGATGGTCGGGCATATCACCGGCGCTCCCCTCGCCGGGTGGGTGTACGATACCTGGGGCAGCTATCAATGGGCCTGGATACTCTTCGGCGCCGTCACCCTGGTCGGAGCGCTGCTTGTCTTCACCATACCCCCTGCTTCCCGGTACAGGACGAACCCTGGAACTGGAGAATCCGTTACAACCGCTTAAATGATCGTATTATGGAGATTGGAATGGTAAACCTGTTTAGCCCGTTCACTATCAATCAACTGGAAATCAGGAATCGGTTTATCCGTTCGGCAACCATGGACAGCATGGCTGATAACGGCTTGGTATCCGAAGCTGAACTGAAAATGTATGAAGATCTTGGTAAGGGCGAAATCGGTCTGATTATCTCCCATGGACTTTACCCTGTTCAGGAAGGGAAAGCTTCTCCAGGTCAAATTGGAGTCGATACTGAGGAATCAATTCGTTCCCTGACGAAACTTGTCGACAAAGTACATGAAAATGGTGGGAAAATTGCCGCCCAGATATTACACGGCGGCTGGTTGTGTAATCCGGAAGTGACGGGACGTGCTCCCGTCGGTCCTTCGGCTGTAACGAATCCTCAATCCGGGATGAAAATCAGGGAACTCACCAACGACGAAGTATATGGACTGGTCGATTCTTATATTCAGGCAGCCCGCAGAATAAAAGAATCAGGTTTCGACGGCGTGCAGCTGCATGCTGCTCACAGCTGGATACTGAGCGCTTTTCTTTCTCCGGTAAC
The DNA here is from genome assembly GCA_964433075.1 of uncultured Dehalococcoidales bacterium. Taxonomy (GTDB): domain Bacteria; phylum Chloroflexota; class Dehalococcoidia; order Dehalococcoidales; family UBA2162; genus MGML01. The sequence continues at coordinate 557 of CAYSQK010000020.1, read as the reverse complement.
TAACAAAAGGACCGATGAATGGGGCGGTAGCTCTGAGAAACGTACCGGCATTGTAAAGAAAATATGTGAAGGCATTCGGAACGTGGTTGGAAACGATTTTCCACTCATGGTCAAACTTGGAATCAAGGATTACCATCCTGAAGGTAAATCAATTGATGATGGTATTCTGCAGGCGCAAATACTGGAATCAGCCGGTGTCGATTCGATTGAGGTCAGTGAAGGCCTCGAACAGGATTTCTTTCATCATATACGGGCAGATGTAACTGATCCGTATTACCTTGAGGAATGCCGCCGTGTAAAAAATGCTCTTTCAATACCGGTGATGCTGGTGGGAGGCATGAGAAAACTGGAGGATATGCAAAGAGTAATCACCTCCGGAACCGCTGATGCGGTATCGATGTGTCGACCGTTTATTATGGATCCACTCCTTATAACGCACCTTAAGAGCGGCTCATTGGATGGGTCGAACTGCACATCGTGTAATCAGTGCATGAGGAGGATGGGGCAGGGTAAGATCGGAAGAGCACACGTCTGAACTCCAGTCACGAGATTCCATC
>CAYSQK010000019.1:0-14744 GCA_964433075.1 uncultured Dehalococcoidales bacterium | reverse complement strand
CTTGCATGCGTAAGGCACGCCGCCAGCGTTTATCCTGAGCCAGGATCAAACTCTCAAAAAATATATTTTCTAAAGTTTTTTCCGATTTGAAAATTGAAAAAAAGAAATCAGAACCTTCCTCTCACTATCCAATTGTTAAGGTGCTTTGCGTACGTGACCGACACGTTATTGAAGTACGCAATAACTAATATATCGGAAATCAATACCCTTGTCAAGCACTATTCCAGATTATTTTTAAAATATTTTAACCTGTATCTTTTCCTGCATGTAACCTAGCATAATCCGGGCAGTTAGATATCAACGTTTCAATCGATGTCACCCTTCTTCATTCTGCCGCAGGCGCAGGGATTGTATCCGGGAACCATGCCCCAATCCTTTCCTACCCTCATTATACTATCATGTATCTATACATTATAACATACATAATCGGGACCTTTTTCAGAGTGTCCGCGAGCTGCGAATACCGATTCTGCGAAACGCATTGTATTATCGTCCTGAAATTTTTCTTCTCCGGTACTTTTCATATCACTCTGCTTCGTTATATAATGATTCTGTAAAAATTACTAACTCAGGCTTGACTTTTTATGTCAATGGCCTCTATAATACCTTGTCAATGCTGTTCTCAGATTTCATCGCAGCGGTAACGGCAGTTACCTGTTCACAATCGCTTTTGTATGCAGTTTGAGATTGATTCTTTCGGATTTTCACCATTTAACAACTTAATATGTTAAAATATGCCCGAGTGGCGCAATGGCAGCGCAACCGACTTGTAATCGGTAGGTTAGCGGGTTCGACTCCCCTCTCGGGCTAACGTATCAGTGTCATACCTGGTACATATGGAGAGGTGCCGGAGTGGTTAATCGGAACAGTCTGTAAAATTGTCGCCCTGAAGGGCTTCGCAGGTTCGAATCCTGCCCTCTCCACCACTACGAAATATTGCTGTCCGTACTGGACAGTATGTGATATTAATCTGTATAATAGAGCGAGTTGCCCACATAGCTCAGTTGGCAGAGCGCGTTCTTGGTAAGAACGAGGTCATCAGTTCGAACCTGATTGTGGGCTTAGATTAAAGGGAGGATAAAATGGCTAAACAAAAATTCGAGCGTAATAAACCACATTGTAATGTAGGTACGATCGGCCACGTTGATCATGGAAAAACAACTCTTACCGCAGCGATTACTCTTACTCTTTCGAAGAATAATCCCGGCGTAAGTTTCCGTGCTTTCGATTCGATCGATAACGCTCCTGAAGAGAGAGAACGCGGCGTCACCATCGCCATCTCTCACGTAGAATACGAAACCCAGAAACGACACTATGCCCACATCGATTGTCCGGGCCATGCCGACTTCATTAAGAATATGATTACCGGCGCAGCTCAGATGGACGGGGCTATTCTCGTCGTTGCCGCCGATGACGGCGTTATGCCCCAGACACGGGAACACATCCTCCTGGCCCACCAGGTAGACGTACCGAAAGTCGTCGTCGCTCTGAACAAGACCGATATCATGGACGACCCTGAACTTCTTGAACTCGTTGAAATGGAAGTCAGAGAACTGCTGAGCGAGTACGAGTTCGATGGTGATAACGCTCCCATCGTTCGCGTCAGCGCTTACCAGGCTCTTCAGTGCGGTTGCGGTAAGCCGGACTGCAAGTGGTGCGGCTCGATTCTTAAGCTTATGGATGCCGTTGACGAATATATACCCACTCCTGAAAGACCGAGAGATCTTCCCTTCCTCATGCCTGTTGAAGATGTATTCAGCATCAAAGGCCGCGGCACTGTCCCGACCGGCAGAGTCGAAAGAGGCATGATTAAACCAGGCGACGAAATCGAAATCGTCGGTCTTCATCACGAAAGCAAGAAAGTGGTTGCTACCAGCCTTGAAATGTTCCATAAACTTCTTGACTATGCTGAACCCGGTGATGCCGTTGGTATCCTCCTGAGGGGCGTCGACCGTGAAGATATCGAAAGAGGTCAGGTTCTGGCAGCGCCCGGCTCCATCAAACCTCATACCGAAGCAGAAGCCGAGGTATACATCCTGAGTAAGGAAGAGGGCGGCAGGCACACTCCTTTCTTCAATGGGTATAAACCCCAGTTCTACATCAGAACCACTGATGTTACCGGTGAAATCAATCTTCCTGAAGGCATTGAAATGGCCATGCCGGGCGATAACGTCACCATGAAGATTAAACTTATATACCCGGTAGCTCTTGAAAATGGTACCCGTTTTGCAATCCGTGAAGGCGGCAGAACCGTCGGTGCCGGCTCAGTCAGCAAGATTATAAAATAACGTATTTATATACGTAATCATACTGGGAGAAGACAGTGACCTGCTGAAACGGCTTTCGGGCTGTTTCAGCAGTCATGTAAAGAAAGATGGCAAAAAAGAAGACTGAAGCAAGGGTCATAATTACCCTTGCCTGCACAGAATGTAAAGAGCGAACCTATACATCATATAAAAATAGAAGGAACGACACTCAGCGTATGGAACTGAAAAAGTACTGCCCGCGCTGTCGCGTTCATCAACTCCACAGAGAGGTAAGATAGCATCTGCCGCTGCCAAAAGCAGTCGTACAGAATTATCTCATTAACTGAATGCAATGAAACAAAAAAGCAGCACTGCCGTAAAAAAGAAACCTCAGAGCGCGAAACCGAATTTTTTCGTTGACATCATTTCGGAAATGAAAAAAGTCACGTGGCTTTCACGCCACGAATTGATGTACCTGACCGGACTCGTGATTCTTGTTACAGTAGTTATGGCATTGCTCCTTGGTGTTCTCGATTTCGGATTCACCAAACTTGTCAATGAGGTATTTATCGGCAGTTAGCCTATAGCTAGAATTCTGCCATCACTGAATAATGATACAGGGTAATGACAATTACACAACAAGTGAAAGTATCCATGGATAAAAAAGACACCAACTGGTATGTGATACATACCTACTCTGGGCATGAGGACCGGGTTAAAAAGAATCTTGAACAACGTATCAAGGTGATTGATCCGGATGAGGAAATCAGCCAGGTCGTTGTTCCGACCGAAGAAGAAGTTGAAGTTCGGGCCGGTCAGAAACGTACCGTCGCCAGAAAAATACTTCCGGGATATGTTCTCATTCAGATGAAAGTCAGTGACCAGAGTCTTAACACCGTGCTGAATACCCCGGGGGTCACCGGTTTTGTCGGCAGCGGTAACAAACCGGTTGCCCTTAAAGAAGATGAGGTCAGCAAGATTCTGAAACAAATGGATACCGATACACCGAAAGTCAAAATAGGCTTCAAACAGGGTCAGAGTGTCAGGGTGAACGATGGTCCGTTCACTGATTTTGTCGGAATTGTCGATGAAATCAGTACAGAAAAAGGAAAAGTGAAAGTGCTGTTGTCGCTTTTCGGACGTGAAACACCCGTTGAACTTGACTTCCTGCAGGTAGAGAAGCTGTAAATTTAGAGATATTCATAGCCAGGAGAGAATAAATTGGCAAAAAAGATACAGGCAATCATCAAGTTACAAATCCCGGCAGGCAAAGCTAATCCGGCGCCTCCGGTCGGTTCTGCTCTCGGTCAGCACGGCGTAAACATCATGCAGTTCTGTAAAGAGTATAACGAACGAACATCTTCTCAGACGGGGTCTATTATCCCGGCTGAAATTACCGTATACGATGACCGCTCATTTACTTTCGTTACGAAAATGCCTCCGGCAGCCGACCTTATCAAAAAAGCGCTCAACCTTAACAAGGGCGCCGGCGATACAGGTCGTAATGTTGTCGGAAAATTAACTCGCCAGCAGCTTCGTGAAATCGCTGAGACCAAAGCGAAAGATCTTAATGCAACAAGCGTTGAAGGTGCGGAGCAGATTATTGCCGGCACCGCCAGAAGTATGGGAATTGAGGTAGAATAGAAAAATGGCAAAACACGGTAAAAAATACGAAGAAGCGTTAAAGCTGATAGATCAGACCAGGCTTTATTCTCCTGAAGAAGCTATCGCTCTGGCAAAGCAGGCATCTTACGCTAAATACGATGAAACTGTTGAAGTTCATCTCAGAATGGGACTCGACCCTCGCAATGCAACCCAGCAGGTTCGCGGGGTAACACTACTTCCGAACGGACTTGGTAAAGAAGTACGTGTCCTCGTTTTCGCCCAGGGCGAAGCGGCCAGAGCAGCCGAAGAAGCAGGAGCCGATTACGTAGGCGCCGACGAACTCGTCAAAAAGATTGAAGAGGGGTGGGTTGAGTTCGAAACAGCCATCGCAACACAGGATATGATGGGAAAAGTCGGTAAACTCGGTAAGGTACTCGGACGGAAAGGGCTTATGCCTAACCCGAAATCAGGTACCGTTGTTCCCGCCAGTGATATCGGCAGGGCCATTTCTGATGCGCGGAAAGGGCGCGTTGAGTTTAAACTCGACCGTACCGCCATCATTCATCTCCCCCTGGGGAAAACAAGTTTCGACGAAAAGAAACTGCTCGATAACTTCACCGCAATTATCGACGCTATCGTAAAAGCGAAACCGAGCGGTGCTAAAGGACAATACATCAAGAGCGTTACCATTGCCACTTCCACGGGGCCCGGCATCAAACTCGATTTACGACCGACGCTGGCTCTTACCGGCACAGTAATGTAATTCAGTACCTTTACTGATGAGCAATAATACGAAGTCTTCTGGGAAATAATCAGCAGTCTCTGCTGATTATCCCTTTTTTAAATCGTTTCGTGGAGATGTATGTATGGAAGACGTCGCGATAGTCGGTGCCGGTCAGACTACCTTTGCACGTAAATGCGGAGTAAACATCAGAGAGTTATGTTTCGAAGCATTTACGGAAGCCATGAGCGGGCTTGAAATCAGTAACAAAGACATCGATGCTTCTATCACCTGTTCGGCTCCTGAATACGATAAACAGCGTACCCCCTCAGGGCTGATATCCGAATACCTCGAACTGACACCTAAACCTGCTTTTTACGTCGAAACTGTCTGCTCATCGAGTACAACCGGCCTTCGGGTCGCCTGGTCGCTCATCAAATCCGGCCTTCACAAAATCGTTGCCGTTATCGGCTTTCAAAAAATGTCGGAACTCACTTCAAGAGAAGCTGCCGAGCGGATGGGGCGGGGTGCCGATGTATTATGGGAATCCCCCTTCGGAATCACCATGCCTTCAGGGTACGCTCTCTTTGCCCGGGCGCATATGGCCGCCTATGGTACCACTGAGGAGCATCTCGCACAAATACGAGTTAAAAACTCCGGTTACGGCGCGAAAAATCCGAAAGCAACCTACCGGAAGGAACTCTCCCTCGATGACGTACTGAACTCGGCCCCCATTGCTTCTCCATTGAAAATGTACGATGCCTGTGCGAACGCCGACGGAGCTTCCTGCATTCTCCTTGCTGACAGAGATACAGCCGGGAATATCTGCCAGGCGCCCGTCTGGATATCCGGTATGGGAGCAGCCACTGATACAATGTCAATGTCCGGCAGAAAATCGTTAACCGGTCTTTCCTGCGCCGCCGATGCTGCCAGGCAGGCATATACCATGGCAGGTATCGGTCCGAACGATATCGATGTTGCTGAAGTCCATGACTGTTTCACAATATCCGAACTGCTTGCTTATGAAGACCTCGGTTTCGCTGAACCGGGTAAAGGCTATCGGCTGATTGAAGAAAAACAGACATACCATGACGGAAAGATTCCCGTCAATGTCGACGGGGGGCTGTTATCGAAAGGTCACCCTATCGGAGCAACCGGCGGCTCGCAGATTCGGACAATTGTCCGCCAGCTCAGGGGAGAAGCTTCCGAAGCTCAGGTCAAAAACGCTGAATTCGGCCTCGTTCACAATATCGGCGGAGTCGGTCAATACGGTAACGTCATCATTCTGAGGAGGTAACTATATGGGCTTCGAGAATTTCGGTACAATCAGTTTTACATCCGAGGCGAAAACGGATGCATTTGTCAGCTATCTCGAACAGGGAAAATTCATGACAACCCGATGCCGGTCATGCAGTTCCGTCCACTTCCCTCCTAAAATGGATTGCCCTTCATGCCGCACCAGCAGCGCAGAATGGATTGAAGTACCGGTTGACGGCACCCTCCTCACCTTTTCGACCGTCTACTACGGCCCGTCCGGCTTCGAAGATAAAGCTCCCTATACATTAGCGATTGCTGATTTTCAAGGAATTCATATCTTCGGAACCGTCAGTCCGGATATCCCCCCGGACACGCTCAAGGCAGGAATGCCCGTCAAGCTCGTCCCATTCAGTGAAGGCGAAAAAACAGGCTACGAGTTCCGAAGTATTTCCTTTCCCGAATAATGTGGTATAATAGATAAGATTTTATCCATAGACAGCGGGTGTCCTGCGGGGCTTAATAGTGAACCTGCCGAGGATGACAAATAGCGTGACAGGCTGAAAAAAGAAAGCCTGATATTTGGTCCTTGTGCGGTCGACACAAGGGCTTTTTTTATGATGATTTTTCGTACACAGTAAGGAGAAAAACATGGGTAAAGAACAAAAAGCGGAAATAATCGACAGTCTGGAAGAAGAATTCGGTAAAAGCACGATTGGTATTCTTACTGACTACCGGGGTATGACAAACGCACAGTTAACCGCTCTACGCCGAAAGATACAGGAAACCGGCGGTGACTACATCGTTGTCAAAAATACTCTGGCCAGAATCGCCGCACAGAAAACAGGCAAAGACAACCTGGCAAAATCGTTCGAAGGACCTGTTGCTATTGCTTTCGGGTATGATGATGATATTACCACACCCGCCAAAGCAATCACTACCTTCATGAGAGAGAGCCGGCTTAACCTTGAAATCAAGGGTGGGTTTACCGGAGAGCATGTTATCTCAAAAGAACAGGTAGCATCTCTTTCAACTCTCCCATCGCGTGACATGCTCATCGCTAAGGTACTGGGAACAATGAACGCGCCAATCTCAGGTCTGGTCAATGTCCTGGCAGGCCCCATCAGGGGTTTAATGTATGTGCTACAAGCACAAATGAAACAAATGGAGGAAAACTAAAATGGCAGACAGCAGTATAATCGAACAAATTAAAAAAATGACCGTTCTTGAACTTGCAGAACTGGTTAAAGCCCTTGAAGAAGAATTCGGCGTCTCCGCAGCCGCACCAGTCGCAGTTGCAGCAGCCCCGGCCGCAGCAGCCGGCCCCGCCGAAGAAGTTGAAGAAAAAACAGAATTTAACGTCGTTCTTAAAGCAATCGGTGAAAATAAGATTGCCGTGATTCGTGTCGTTAGAGAACTCACCTCACTTGGTCTGAAAGAATCCAAGGAAATGGTTGAGAGTGCTCCCGCGACCGTAAAAGAAGGCGTCAACAAAGACGAAGCGGCCGCCGCCAAAGCGAAACTTGAAGAAGCCGGCGCCACCGTCGAATTAGCCTAGTTGCAAAAAGCGTGATAACAGGATATAGTTGGCTAAAATGCCTCTCGTAAGAGGAGGGATATATGCCTCTCACTGAATTTGTTGTACTCATGTCAATCGGAGGCTTATTTGTTCTGCTTGGCATAGGCGCAATGCTCCTGGGTAAACGCGAAGAAAAGAATTATTTTAACTCAATATCCAGCCGTCCTGATGTAAGGGAATTTATTGAGGGCTGGCCTAAACGCCCTCAATTCGGTTCTCTCCAGACAGGAGGCTGGATATCTGTTATTATCGGCCTCATCATTCTCATTGCAGGTATCATTTTCAGAATCGTTCTTTAATACCATTATGCACCTTTTTTAACCCGGTTCCAGCGTGCTTTTCTTGACAGTATACAAGGGCTTTGTTACAATCAACCCAGCTACTCCTGCCGGTATTTCCTCAATACTATTGAAGGAGCCTCGTTATGTCTATTGATTATTCAACGTCAAACAGAGTTGCGGTCATTACCATCAATCGTCCCGAAGCACATAACGCTGTCAATGTCCAGACATGGAAAGAACTGAATGAGGCGCTGGTTCGGTTTCGTGACGACCCTGAACTCTGGGTCGGAATTATCACCGGCAGCGGAGAAAAAGCCTTTTGTGCAGGTGCTGATGTTTCGGAAACACTGCCTTACATGAAAGAAAATCACCACTTATACTGGCCTGATGCCCCTAAATACGGCCTGAACCTCTGGAAACCTCTCATCGCTGCGGTAAACGGTGTAGCCCTCGGCGGAGGGATGGAAATCGCTCTTGCCTGTGATATACGAATTGCCAGCGAAAAAGCCCGATTCGGTACGCCCGAAGTATCGCTCGGCGTGATTCCCGGCTGGGGAGGCACCCAGAAACTGCCGCGTATCATCCCGTGGGCAAAAGCTGCGGAAATGGTCCTCATGGGAAAACTTCTCGATGCCCAGGAAGCATGGCGCATCGGACTGATAAATAAAGTTGTCCCTCCGGAAACTCTTATGGAAGAAGCCATGAAGTGGGCTGAGGATTTCTGTAAAGTCGGACCTCTCGCGGTAAGAGCTGCCAAAGAAGCGATGGTTCGGGGATGCAGTATGCCTCTGTCCGATGGACTCCAGCTGGAGGGTTCTTTCTTCGATTATTGTCTTAATACCCAGGATTATGTCGAAGGAACGTCGGCATTTCTCGGGAAAAGAAAACCTGACTTTAAAGCCAAATAATTTCAAAAGAGGAGATATACCACTATGGAAATCAGGAAAGTCGGTATCCTTGGATTTACCGGGCCCATGGGACGCGGCATCGCTCAGGTATGCGCTCAATCAGGATATGAAGTCGTCGGTTCTTCAAGAAGCGATGACCGCGCTGCCCAGGCTATTGCCACTATCTCGAAAGCGCTTGCGCGAAGTGTCGAACGAGGCAGAATGACTCAGGAAGAAAAAGATGCCACGGTCGCCCGGATAAAGGGAACGACAACAACGGCAGCTTTTGCCGACTGTGACCTCGTCATCGAAGCGGCCGCAGAGAAGCTCGATGTCAAGAAAGAAGCGTTTGCCGAACTTGATGGTATATGCAAGAAAGAAGCAATCCTCGCTAGTAATACATCGGTTCTCCCCCTGGTAGAAATGGCGATTGCCACCAAACGCCCGTCTCAGGTTATCGGGCTTCACTTCTTCAATCCGGTTTCTGCCATGAAACTCGTTGAGATAGTCAAACCGATTACCGTCAGTGAAGAAACTGTCGATGCCTGCCGGACATTCATCACCTCTCTCGGAAAAACGGTGGTAACCCTGCCCGATACTCCGGGATTTGTCGTTAATCGACTGGCAACAGGATTTATTCTGAACGCAATTACCCTGCTGGAAAACGGTGTCGCCAGCAAAGAAGATATCGATACTGCTATCAAACTCGGCCTGAACCACCCGATGGGACCGCTTGAATTGGCTGACCTTATCGGTCTCGACATCGTCCTCGACATGTCGGACGGTATTTACTCAACGCTGAAAGAGCCCCGTTACGTCGCTCCTAACCTTTTAAGGAGAATGGTTGCTGCCGGATGGCTCGGACAGAAAACGAAAAAGGGATTCTACGACTACAATAAATAATCATTTATGTAAAGGAGTTAATTATGGAAGACGCTGTTATCGTAAGCGCCGTCAGAACTGCCATCGGTAATTACGGAGGGTCCCTTCAGGACGTGCCGGCAACCAGGCTTGGCAGTATTGTCGTTAAAGAGGCTCTTAAGAAAGTTGGACTCAGACCGGCTGTTTCCGAAGAAACACTCAGTTACGGACCGGAAGCCTTGAAATCCGACGGAGTTATCGAACTTGAAAAGAAGTATGCCGACTGGAATGCAGATGCAAAAGCGGTTAACGTTGATGAAGTCATCATGGGTAATGTCGTCCAGGCCGGGCAGGGACAGAATGTCGCCCGCCAGGCAATGATATACGCAGGTTTCCCGAAAGAAGTCAACGCCTACACAGTGAATAAGGTATGTGCCTCCGGTATGAAATCAGTTGCTCTGGCAGCACAATCCATAAAAGCGGGTGATGCAGAAGTCATCGTTGCCGGCGGCATGGAGAACATGAGTCAGATTCCCTATTACCTCCCCTCTGCCCGCTGGGGTGCCAGAATGAACAATGTCGAACTACTCGACGGCATGGTACACGACGGACTCTGGGAAAAATTCTACGGGTATCACATGGGCATAACCTCAGAAAATATTGCTGCTCGATATGGCATCACTCGCGAAGAGCAGGACGCCTTTGCTCTTGAAAGTAACAACAGGGCGATTGCCGCCACCAAATCAGGCGTACTGGCCGCAGAAATTGTTCCTGTTGAAATAACCGTAAAACGGGAAAAACAGTTATTTACCGTTGATGAGCATCCGAGAGAAACATCGATGGAAGCCCTCGGCAAGCTCCGTCCTGCCTTCAAGCCGGATGGTGGTGTGACTGCCGGCAACGCTTCAGCGATTACCGATGCGGCAGCCGCCCTCCTTGTCATGTCAGGAAAAAAAGCTGCCGAACTCGGCTTGAAACCTCTGGCCAGAATAAAGTCGTACGCCGCCGGTGGAGTCGACCCTGCCTACATGGGGCTCGGTGTTATACCTGCCGTAAGAAAAGCCCTGAAAATCGCGGGTCTTAACCTTGGCGATATCGATTACATCGAACTGAACGAAGCCTTTGCATCACAGTCAATCGGTGTTATTAAAGAGCTTGGCATCGACATGAAAAAGACAAATCTTCTCGGCGGCGGTATTTCACTCGGCCATCCCATCGGCTGCTCAGGAGCGAGAATTATCGTTACCATGCTGCACGAGATGGTTCGGAAAAATTGTCGATACGGTCTCGCAACACTCTGTATCGGCGGTGGACAGGGTATGGCTATCATCGTCGAACGATAACATATACATGGTTCTGACAACGCGGGGCGGACTGTTTCCGCCCCGCCTGAATCATTCTGTACCACGCCTCCGGAAATATGATCCGGTTTCCTAATCCAGCCCCGGTTTTTATAATCATATATAGATTACCTCTTAGTATTTCCCCGGGAGAAAGTATCTATGGCTCATATTGATATTATTTCACATCAACTCGCAGACCTCCTGAAAAGATATAAGGCTGACTACATTGAAGTCCACATGGAAGAAACGGAATCAAGCCGCATGGCGTATCGCGGTAAGAATCTCGAATCCGTTAACAAAGGAACGACTGTCGGCGGCAACATCAGAGCTCTGATAAACGGCGGATGGGGCTTTGTCAGTTTTAACAGTTTCAGTAACTTGCCCGAGCGCATCGAGTCAGCTGTCAATCAGGCTCAGTTTATCGGTGGAGAAGGCAGCAAACTCGCTGAAGTCGGACCAACCATTGATAATGTCCCTTCTTCATCCCTAAGCAACCCGGTATCGATTCCCCTTGCGGAGAAGAAAGAGATTCTTGACTCGTATAATGATATTATCTTGAGTACACCCGGCATTCAGACATCTTCCGTCGGATATGGTGACAGCCGGAAAAAAACAATATTTTTCAACACCGCCGGCAGCTACATCGAACAGGAAAGAATGGATGTTACGTTAAGAATCAACGCCGTCGCTTCGAACGGCAACGAAGTTCAACAATGCGGCATCAGTGTCGGCAGCCGCGGTAACTTTTCCGCAATAAAAGACCTCGATGACCAGGTAAAGGAAACTGCCGGTAAAGCCGTCAGCATGCTATCGGCATCGCAGGTTAAAGGAAACCGTTATACTGTCGTGCTCGACCCTATTCTGGCCGGTGTCTTTGTTCATGAAGCCTTCGGTCATCTCTCTGAAGCTGATTTTGTCTACGAAAATCCTCAGATGATTGAGTTGATGACACTCGGCAAGGTTTTCGGCAGACCTGAACTGAATATCATCGATTCAGCGGTTGTACCGAATCTCAGAGGTAGTTACAAGTACGATGATGAAGGTGTTCCGGCCGTAAAAACATACCTTATCCAGGAGGGTAAACTTATCGGCAGACTGCATTCACGGGAAACTGCGGCAAAAATGAATGAAGAACCCACCGGTAACGCCAGGGCTATCAGCTACCGGTATCCTCCAATCGTCAGGATGTCCAACACCTATATAGAACAGGGAACAACGTCCTTCAAGGACATGATACAGGACATCAAAGAAGGAATCTATGTAAAAAACTGGTACGGCGGTACCACCAGCATGGAAATGTTCACCTTCTCAGCCGGTGAAACCTACATGATTCGGGATGGCAAGATAGCCGAAATGATGAGACCTGTTGTGTTAACCGGGAATGTTTTCGAGACACTGATGAACATCGACGCTATCGGCAATGACCTCGACATGAATCAGGGCGGCGGGTGCGGGAAAGGCGGGCAGTCACCCCTCCCCGTCTCGAATGGCAGTCCTCATATCAGAATACAAAACTGTCTTATCGGAGGTAAATAAGTGGAAAGAATTCTTCATGAAGCCATGAAAGCAGCCGAAGAAGCGGAAGTATTCTGCGTCGTTGCGGAAGAAACCCCTGTCCAGTTCGAAGCAAACCGGTTAAAACACGTGCAGAGTAAACAAAGTACCAGTGTTGCCCTTCGTATCAAAAATAACGGCAAAATCGGTTATGCAACAGCGACAAACCTGAAAGAGTACAAAAACATCGTGAATTCTGCACTCGAAACGGCGGAATTTGGAATGAAAGCAGAATTCGACTTTCCTGAAGCTTCGGATTACCCGGAAATCAAAACATACGACCCCGCAGTAAAAAGATTAACCGTCGAAGAAATGTCCGAACTCGGGACTCAACTGATTGAAACGGTCCGTTCTGGTACACCTGAACTCCAGTGTGAAGCCATCGTCAGTAAAAGTCTGGTAACGGTTCGGTTGATGAATTCCCGGGGCGGTAAAGCTGAACACAGGCACAGTGTTTTCGGTATCGGTATCGAAGGTCAGATAGTAACCGGTACCGATATGCTGTTTATCGGAGATTCCCAGGAGTCATGTCATCCTGTTTCGGATATCTCAGAAATAACCGCGGTTGTCCTTCAACAGCTTGAATTCTCACGTAAACAGGCATCGGTGAATACCGGTGAAATGCCGGTGATTTTCACCCCCCGCGGACTGGGAAGTGCCCTCATATCTCCGCTCATGGCAGGTTTTAACGGGAAAATCGTTCTTGAGGGGTCGTCACCTATAGGAAATAAAACTGGTCAGACTGTTTTTAACGACAACTTCTCACTCTATGATGACCCATGCATCGATTATCAACCGGGCAGTCGCCCGTGCGATGATGAAGGGATTCCCAGTCAGCGGACACCGCTCGTCGAGCAGGGAACGATTCGTCAGTTTCTTTATGACCTTCAGACCGCTGCTCAGGCAGGCACACAAAGCACCGGAAACGGAGAACGAAACGGAGGTTTGCCGTCTCCCTCACCGAGTGCGTTTATCATTTCTCCCGGAAGCACTTCCTTCGAAGACATGATTGCTGATATCAACGAGGGACTAATTGTTGAACAACTCATGGGAGCCAGTCAGGGGAATGTCCTCGGGGGTGACTACAGCGGCAATGTCCTCCTCGGATATAAGATTGAGAAAGGAAGGGTTGTCGGCAGAGTAAAAGACACGATGGTCTCAGGTAATATCTACCGGGATTTGAAAAACATCGTATCGATTGGGAGCGAAACAACCTGGGTCGGCGGATTCCTGCAAACACCACCGATATATTTCTCAAACATATCCGTCGCCGGGAAATAGTAACGTCTCATCACTAACGGGTAAGCCTCGGACTTACCCGTTATCACTTTTTCACCCCTGTCCATGATTCGCTATTTCGCTTATAATATTTATAGAATACTGTAATAAAACGAAGGTCTATAATGCTGAATGACTTTGTAAAGATTACCGCCAGACCGAAATTGAAAGAGCCGAATCTCATCGCCGCCTGGCCGGGTATCGGGCATGTTTCAATGCTGGTGGCAAACTATTTCGAGAAAAAACTGGAGTTTAAAAAGCTCGGAGAAGTTAAAGCTGCCCGCTTTTTCGACCCCACCGGTGTCGCCGTGAGAAACAATCTGGTCGAGGCTCCCCAGTTTCCGCAAAGCGTTTTCACCTACTGGAAGAATCAGGGGAACGGCAATGATATCATCCTCTTCACCGGAGAAGACCAGCCGACTGCGAAGAGTTATGACCTGGCTAACTGCATCCTCGATGTCGCCGAGAAATTCGGAGTAAAAAGGATATACACCTGTGCGGCAGCTATTACCAAGATTCACCACTCAGAACAATCAAGAGTCTGGGGAGTGGCGACTGTTCCGGAACTGATGGATGAATTGAAGAAGTACGACCTCATGCACAGCGGGAACCTTCAGATTGCCGGACTGAATGGCCTGCTCCTCGGTGTCGCCAAAGAGAGGAATATCGAAGGCATCTGCCTGCTGGGTGAAGTCCCGATGTACACAACCCGCATACAAAACCCCATGGCAGCGCTCGCTATTCTCGGCGTCATGCCCGAAATGCTTGGAGTACATATCGATACCTACGAATTATCACAGGTAGCGAATGAAACCAAAATCAAAATGAAGCAGCTGGCTGCGGAAGCAATGGAAGAATATATTGACCTCTTCACCGAACCTATCTGGGAACAGGGACAGGATGAGGATTATGAAGAAGACGATGACGATTACTATGCCGGAGACGATAACTAGGAATGGATTCCTCCATATCAGAATCTGCCCGACGGGCAATTGATACGATATCGAACGGAGAAGAAGTACAGACAATCACCCTGTCTGCACTCTCGAACCTCAAACGCCCCGAACTGTCTCTCTTCATGAAAGCCTTTCAGATCGGAAGAGCACACGTCTGAACTCCAGTCACCGCTCATTAT
>CAYSQK010000018.1:8240-14983 GCA_964433075.1 uncultured Dehalococcoidales bacterium | reverse complement strand
ATCCCTCTTTATCTCCCTCCGATAAATCGAGAGTCTCGACTTTACAAAAGGGAGATATTACTCATTGACAATCTTTATTTTCAAGAAAATACATGAACAGAACAAATTAGAAGAATTTGAGATTCCCTAACACGTCGAGAATGACACATTATCAGCAGTCAGTATTTTTTATCAGTAGTTTACGGCTGCTCTGACCTGGGAGTGCCGGGACGGGCAAGCTGACCGGCAACGACAGCCGCAGCAATCGCGGCGATGCGCTTTTTATCATCGAATATCTGCGAGAGCCGTTCTTCCATGGGTTTGTCCCGTTCGATAATCATCTTCATGTCTTCAAGGAGGGATGTTTCGTCTTCGACGAAATGGGTAGTCAATTCGCCGGACATGAAGCGCTCGTTTTCCATGACCGCCTTGTGGAAGGGAATATTCGTTTTTACGCCGAGAATGACGTACTCATAGAGAGCACGGCGCATCCTCATGACGGCTTCATTTCTGTCTCTCCCCCAGACGATGAGCTTGGAAATCATGGGGTCGTAAATCGGAGGAATAGTGAACCGCGTGTAGACACCCGAATCGACCCGCACCCCGATACCACCGGGGGAACGGTAGCCGCTCAGTTTACCGGGTGAAGGGACAAAGCGGTTAATGGGGTCTTCAGCGTTGATACGGCACTCGATTGCCCAGCCGTTCGGTTTCACCTCTTCCTGGGTAAAACTCAAGGGGTTTCCGGCAGCAACCAATATCTGTTCCTTGACGATATCGATACCGTAGACCATCTCGGTGACGGGGTGTTCCACCTGAACGCGGGTATTGGCTTCCATGAAGTAAAATTCGCCGTTCGAGTACAGAAACTCGATGGTTCCGGCGCCTTCGTAACGGACGAATTTTCCCGCTTTGACAGCGGTTTCTCCCATCCGTTGACGGAGTTCCGGGGTAATGACAGGGGAAGGCGCTTCTTCGATGAGTTTCTGATGACGCCGCTGAATGGAGCATTCACGCTCACCGATATGGACGACATTGCCGAACGAATCACCGATTATCTGAATCTCGATGTGGCGGGGATTGGTGACATACTTTTCGATATAGACATCAGCGATGCCGAAGGTCTTCGAGGCAATCGACTGAGACGATTCAAGGGCATCCTGCAATTCTTCCTGACGGTTCACCACCGTCATACCGATACCGCCGCCGCCGCCGGCGGGTTTGATAATCACCGGGTAGCCGATATCTCCGGCAATGTCCTTCGCCTGCTGGAAACCGGTCACCCGTTCTTCCGCACCGGGCACGATGGGAACGCCGGCCCTCTCCATTGCCTGGCGGGCGGCAATCTTGTTACCCATGAGTTCGATTATCCGGCTCGACGGGCCGATGAACTTGAAGCCTTCCGATTCGCAGGCATAGGCAAAACCCGGGTTTTCAGAAAGGAACCCGTAGCCCGGATGGACAGCATCAGCGCCGCATTCATTGGCGGCATCAATAATCTTATCGATATTGAGGTAGTTTTCGGAAGCGGGACCGCTGCCGATAGAGATAGACTCGTCAGCGTACTTGGCGAAAAGGGCATCCTTATCCGATTCGGAATACACCGCCACCGAAATGATACCGAGTTCCCGGCAGGCGCGCATGATACGGATGGCAATTTCGCCCCGGTTGGCAACGAGAATCTTATTTATCATCAGGCTCTACCACCATCAGAAGGTCACCGGAATTCACGACTTCACCCTGGTAGGTAAAGACTTCTTTGACCGTTCCGTTATACTCGGCAACGATGTTGTTCTGCATCTTCATGGCTTCGATGGTCAGAAGAACATCGTCTTTTTTCACTTTATCGCCGGCTTTCACTTTCATGGCCAGAATCATGCCCTGCATACGGGAGGTCACAGCATGTTCGGGGAGCGATTTCGGTTTGCCGGCACTATCAGTTTGAATGGTTTTCCCCATGACCGACGAAATCTTTACGTTAAAGACTTCGCCATCGACATCGACCGCAAATTCAGCCGGAAACTCCGGCATGGAGGGGCTTTTCGCTTCAGCCGCTACCGGTGAAGGCATCGATTCTTCCTTCATTTCGCCTTTGAGGAATTTCACGGCTACCTGCGGGTAGAGAGCGTAGGTCATGACATCTTCTTCGCTGTGAATAATACCGAGCTTGCGCCCTTCTTCCTCACATTTCTGCAGTTCCGGTTTCAGGAGATCGGCGGGACGCCCGTCGATAACCGGTTCGTCCCCGATAACCTGATGCCTGATTTCCTCGTTGACCGGTCCGGGAGCGCGGCCGTACAGCCCGAGGAAGTAATTCTTCACTTCCTGGGTTACCTGTTTGTACCGTTCTCCCATGAGGACGTTGAGCACAGCCTGAATACCAACGACCTGACTGGTGGGGGTGACGAGGGGCGGATAGCCGAGGTCGGCACGGACGCGGGGCACTTCTTCAAGCACCTGACTGTACCTATCAAGCGCATTCTGTTCCCGCAACTGGCTGACGAGGTTCGACAGCATGCCGCCGGGTATCTGATGGAGGAGGACATTGACGCTGGGGCGGGTCGTCTCAGCGGTAAAGAGGGGCCGGTACTTCGCGGCGACTGCGGCAAAGTATTCGCCTATTTCATAGAGCAGTTCAAGGTCGAGCCCGGTATCATAAGGCGTGCCTTTCAGCGACGCAACGATACTTTCGGTCGGCGAGTGGGAGGTACCCCAGCCAAAGGCAGAGAATGAGGTATCGAGAATATCGACACCGGCTTCAGCAGCAGCGTAGAAAGCGGCAGGCGCCATGCCGCTCGAGGTATGAGAATGAAGGTCAAGCGGAATGCTGACTTTGCTTTTAATCGATTTGACCAGGTCGGCGGCAACCGCCGGAGAAATCAACCCGGCCATGTCTTTGATACAGATTGAATCACACCCCAGATTTTCCAGGTCTTTCGCCATGGCGGCAAATTTCGCGTTATCATGGACGGGGCTGGTGGTATAGCAGATGGTACCCTGAACATGGCCGCCGAACTTGTTGACAGCGCGGATGGCCGGTTCCATGTTACGGAGGTCATTCAGGGCATCAAACACCCGGAAAATATCAATACCGTTTTTCACCGAAAGGTGGATAAATTTGACGAGAACATCATCAGGATAATGGCGGTAACCGACCAGGTTCTGGCCGCGGAGGAGCATCTGGAGGCGGGTGTGTTTTATTTTACTGCGAAGACTTCTGAGCCTCTCCCACGGGTCCTCATTAAGGTAGCGGATACAGGTATCGAAGGTAGCGCCGCCCCAGACCTCGAGGGAATAAAACCCGACTTTATCAAGCTGTTCGGCAATGGGCAGCATGTCTCTGGTGCGCATCCGGGTGGCAATCAGGGACTGGTGCCCGTCTCTCAGGGTTAAATCGGTTATTTTAATGCTCATGGTCGATTGGTTCCCTTCCGGTAAAATAAAACGGCCTCGTCTTTCACTGATTCAGCCGATTTTATCATATCACAGTCGATTGTTTCCTGACACGACAATTATCTCACCCTGCCAAAAGTCCAATTGACAGTGGAATGATGCCGTGTTAATATACGCATTGCAATACACGTATTTATGTACGTTATTATATACTGACAGATTTTTCTCCGTCAATATAAAACGGGTGGTAGTATGAAAAAAGGGCACTGGACATTTCTTTCGAATCACGGCAGGGTGATTCTCTACCTTTCGAGGAACCCTGAAAGCACGACCGAGCACATATCGAGGGAAACCGAGCTTTCCCTGCGGGGCGTTCAGAAAATAATCGCCGAACTGGAAGAAGCCGGCTACATTGCCCGCCACAAGGAAGGCCGGAGAAACTACTACACGATTCACCCCGAAATGCCGATGCGGCACCAGCTTGAAAAAGAGCATGCAATCGGAGAAATCCTCAAGGCAATCGGGCCTGCCGTCCGATAACCGGAACACCCTCTTTCTTTCCCTCCGCGATACCAATTCGTCTCCTGTTATGGTATAACATTGTCATTACCGAACATGGAGGAGCGTATCATGACACGTTACTACTATTTTGCATTCAGCGACTGCAAGGACCCTGCCCGTGAAGATGAATACAACGACTGGTATTCGAACACGCACATTCCGGACATGATTGAAGTGCCGGGGATGATCCGGGCAACACGCTGGGAAGCGGCTGAGGAGAAGGAAAACGGCATCCGGAAGTTTCTCTCTCTCTACGAATTCGAAACCGACGACCTCGATGAATTCAACCGGCAGGTAGCCATTTACGGCAAGCGAACCATGGATGAAGGCCGGTGGAGCGACCTGGCGGTCCTCGACCCGGATAACGTTCCGCGCATTTACCGGCAGATAATGCCGGCGAAGTACCCGAAAGGGAAAGAACCGAAAGAATAATCTACGTCTGACGGAGCTGCAATACAGAAAACAGGAGCACTGAAATGGGCGACTTACTAAAGGGAAGGGTCGCGGTGGTCACCGGAGCAGGAAACGGCATCGGCCGGGCTGAAGCAATCGGACTGGCGGCGCAGGGAGCTTCGGTGGTGGTGAACGATCTCGGCGTCGATTACATGGGAAATGGTGTTTCAACGTCACCGGCGGACAAGGTGGTCGAAACCATTATCCAGGCCGGAGGCAAAGCGGTTGCCAGCTACGCATCGGTGGCCGATGAAGAAGGGGCGAAAGGCATTATCCGGACAGCGATAGACACTTTTGGAAAAATCGATGTCCTCATCAACAACGCCGGTTTTGTCCGGACGGCGCCGGTCGATAAAATCCCGACGGAAGACTGGGACGGGGTTCTCAAGACTCACCTCTACGGGACATTTTACTGCACCCGTGAGGCAGTCGCTTTCATGAAAAAGCAGGGCTACGGGAGAATCGTCAACACGGCGTCACACATCGGACTCGGCTTCAAGGGACAGGCGACGTATTCGACCGCCAAGGAAGCAATCGTCGGATTCACCCGGACGGTCGCGAGGGATGTGGCGGATTTCGGCACCTGCAATGCAATCCGGCCGATTGCCCAGTGGCGGGGCAAGGGAGACGTGCCGGAGAGCGAGAGAAATTCGCCGCTCGATAAAAACAAACCGGAGGACATTGCCGCGCTCGTCGTCTACCTTGCCAGCGAAAAAGCCGACAATATCAACGGCTGCGTTTTCGAGGTCTGGCGGGGGCACGTCGGCATCTTCAAGGACCCGCCGCCGGTGGACCAGATTCTCTGGAAAGACGGACGGTGGACGCCGGAAGAACTGGCGGAAACCATGCCGCAGACAATCACGAAAGATAAAACACGGGCGTTGATTTCGACGTTCCCGTTCTTCGACGGAAGACCATAAGAAGGGAGAAAAGAACAATGGCTAACAAGTATGACCACCTGTTTCTCTCGGGCGAAAAGCCGTGGTACCAGACGAGGTCGGGACCGGTTATCGCCCACCTCGAGGACACTATCCTGCCCGGGGCGCACCAGTACCACATTCACTGGGTACCGGTCGAGCCGACGATGCCGGGAATGACATCGTGGGACCAGATGGGGCACGGGCCTCACACGCACAAACAGCCGGAAGTGATGATACACATCGGGACCGACCCGAATAATCCGTACGACCTGGGTGCGGAAATCGAATTTTCCATGGGAGAAGAGCTCGAGAAGCATGTCTTCACAACGTCGACACTTGTCTACCTGCCGGCGGAATTTCTGCACGGCCCGTGGATAATCCGGAAGGTGACCCGGCCGTTCATCGTCGTTACCGTCTGTCAGGAAATCGACCATACGGAAAAGGCACATCCTGAGATGGTACCCGATGAAATCCGGAAGAAGCTTATGTTCATCGACCAGAATTACGACAGTCCGGAACGAAAAGTCACCGAGCCCGAAGGTCTGATGGAGTGGTAACGGCTGTTTAGCCGCCGCCGAGAACAGGGAGAAATCTGACGATATCACCGGCTTGCAGGACACTGTCAGCCGGTGACCTTTCTCCATTGACCGAAAAAATAACTCTCTCCGGGTCAAGGTAAATGGACGGATAGCGTTCAGCGGTAAAATTCAGGGCATCCAGAACGGTTTCTCCGTTTCCGACCGGGAATTCAACAGAGCCGACGCCGGCAGCGGTTTTCTGGTACCCAAGCAACTCAATGACAGCAGTCAATCCTGGTGGCTCCTTTTTTGCAGACTTGATTTCAGACAAAACCGGTGATTTATGCCCGTTCCGGCCAGGGAACGGTGAACCGCCAATACCTGATTTTCCAGATTCCGTAATCTCTCAGAAAATCACACTCTATCTTCCCCTGCGCCCATCGCACAGGATTATTATAGAACAGGTGAAGGGTCCAGTAGCCGCTGGCTTTATCTCCATGGGCAGCGATAACCGGCTGGCCGAGGACGTATCCGGCTTCAGGAATCAGCTTCGGTTCACAGCGGTCATGAAGAAACCGGTCAATCTGATCCCGTCCGGTCATTTCTTCATCCTGAAAATTCAGGGTGGCCGACGAATCAAAGCACTGTACGATATCATCCCATTGACGGTTGCACAGCCAGTAAATGATATTAGCCTGAACCGCTTTCAGTTCTTCAATATCTTCAAGTTCCCTGACCCGGTCAGTCAGTTCGTCAATCGCTTCCGTCAGTTTTTCGATTTCTTCCTGCGACACATGTATCTCCTGTACTCCATGATACCAGAGGACGCAGATTATTTCTCACTGTCCGGTTTATGGAGGACCCGGTGAATCAGACGCCAGACGACGTTGGCATGTTCCTGTTCCCAGCTTTTCAACTG
>CAYSQK010000018.1:0-8230 GCA_964433075.1 uncultured Dehalococcoidales bacterium | reverse complement strand
CTGTTTTTCACCGTAGCGAACGTGGACATATAAATCCGTCATGTCATCGACTTCCTTCCCGATATCCGGTATCCGGCTTTCCAGGCGGTCAGCAAATTCATACGGTGTCTCGTAAAAACGCCGCCCGTGCCCGGAGGCCTGGGCTTCACGAAGCATGCGCCCGTAGATTTCCCTGACCGGCATATCATCACGGAAGGTTTCTTCACCATGACCGATTTTCGAAAGATTCGTCTGGAGTTTCCGCAGGCGGCTGCCGAACCAGCGGTCGAACAGGTTACTGAAGAAGAGGCGGAGGTCCCGGGTGAATCCGAGCCAACTCCAGAGCGATTCGCTGAATTCTTCGTAGCCGGCATCGTACGCCCTTTTTCGGTAGTGTTTCGTCGAGCGGTAAATCAGCCAGATGACGAACCCGAGAAGCGCCAGGAAGACAGCCCATTTCACGACGACCATGACATCAAACCCGGCAGACGGAGACATCATCGTTTCTTCGATACCCTCGATGTCGGTAATTTCCGGAACGAGGAATTCAGCGGCTTCCGGCGCTTTTATTAGACTAACGAGGTAGGTCATGATTGCCCAGATCAGTTCGATAACGTAGCCGAGAGGAATGAAGATTATCTCAAGACCGTAATTCAGGAAGTAGACGATACTGCCGATGCCGGAGGTGATGCTGGTAATAACGCTCGGAGAAAAGAGAGCGGAAACGGCAACAGCGATAACGACCATACCACCGATGACCCCAATCAGAACGGTGAACCAGCGTCCGTTCGAGAGAGGGGTGGATTTTTCCTTCATCAGTTTCTGCCGGATACTGAGGAAATTACCCATCGCCAGTGAAGCCAGCCCGAAGAAAAAGAATCCAGCGATGAAGACTCCGGCATTCGTAATGAGCGATTCGGTGGAACCTTTCCCCATCGAAAGGGCCCAGACAACAATCAGGAGAACCAGCCCGCCGAGACTGAGAAGAAACGACTTAAAGACATCGATTGAAAATGTGGTCGAAACGGCAATACGGCTGCCCCGCACGGCCAGGTACACCAGCGCTGTCAGGCCGGCAACAGCCGGATGGAGATTGTTGAAGCTGTCGATAACCAGATTGACCAGATGGGTAAACCAGCCGCCGCTGAAGGGTATCAACCCGCCGCCGTATTCGATGTTCATAACAGCGAGGACAGTGACAATAACGAGAGCAAATTTGAGCAACCGCAGGAGGGTTGTCAGAGAAGGGATAAAACGGTTAATGGCAAAAGAAACGACAATCACGCCGAAGAGCGAAAGGAAATGGAGAGGGGTGGTATCCCAGGGGAGGACGCTGACTTCCCGCGACCAGATGAGCCACGGATACACCCAGCACAGTTCCATGAGCATGACAGCCAGGGGAGAAACGATGCTCCCGGCGATATCAATGCGTGATTTTTTCATGACCGGTGCTTCCACGTCATCTTCCTTTCAGGGGGAGTGAATCGAGATTTCGCCAGGAAATTGAGTCGCTGACGGTATAGACCGGCAGACCGTCGGGAAGCGACGGCTTTTCTTTACCGACGGTAATAAGGACAACTTTTCTCCCGCTCCGCCGCATGCTGTACAGCGTCGAAAGGAGGTCATTGGCCGGAACAGCGGTTACGACGACAATAGTACTTCCCCAGGCAAGGTTCCTGCTTTCCGACTGAATAAGCCGGGCAATCGGGACCGTTTCAAACGCGGTTACCTGAGCGAGGGCTTCGAGGATATGCATCATCTGGTCAGCGTGCTGACCGGGGGGGATTCTCATTGGTTCATCCGGAAATCGTTTCTGCTGGTTCACGTACAGGCCTGTCCGGTAGCCGGCGGAAATGGTGAAATTGGTAATCGACGCGGCGGTAATGACGGCAAGTTCAAGCAGTTCGGTGACGCTGCCGAAAATGGACGGCTGGGTTGTCCGGGAATCGAGAAACAGGGCGATATCGGTTGTCGTCGTCAAATCATAGAGTTTCGACTGCATTTTCCGGGCACGGGCGGTTGCCCGCCAGTGCACCCTTTTCAGGCTGTCGCCGAACTGATAGTCCCGCACTCCCATAGTCAGGAGCGGATCTTCGAAGATATGGCTTTTCGTCCTGATATCGCCGTTCAACTGACGGGAAGGGATACCAAGCTGTTCGAGGGAAACGATTTTCGGATACACGACAAGGTAATCGCGCCGGTTCATGTACATTTCACGGGTAAAAATCCCGAAGATATCGCCTGAGCGAAGCAGGGTGGGGCCGAAGGGGAAGAGCCCCCGCTGCCGGCATTCCATCTGATAGCGGCGGGTTATCTTGTGGTACCACCCGAGTGAGATGTAACTGCTCAAATTCGCGCGGTTGTCACGGTTATACCAGCCGTAGTTCATCGAATCGGTAATACTGACCTCTTCCTCCGGGACAGGGGTAACGGCGCCTTTCATGGTGAGAAAATCAGCCGGTATTTCTTCTTCAACCTGAAACCAGGGAAGCGGCAGCGGTTTCCGGTTGGCAATCGATATCTCAAGGAAGACCTCATCGCCGAAAAATGCTTTATCAGCAGACAGTTTCCGGTCATATTCGACACGCGAGAGACAGTACCTGTCCCACAGGCGGGCAATCATACCCGTCAGGAAAAAGACCGCCGCAACGAGCAGCAGCGGGACCTGGTTGATGATAAAACTGAAAATGACCAGAATCGCCGAAAGGAGAAGCCAGTAGTTGCCAATCATGCGGCTGAACGCACGCCTACTGACTCTTCTCGCCGTGGTAACCTCATTCTGATGAGCAATACCGTCCGGGAGATAGGTCATGCGGTTATACTTCCTGTTCGGTCGGTACGAATACAGAGTTAATGATATCGGTCAGGGTATCCCCTGATTTCTGTCCCCGCAGGTGACTTTCCATCCGTGAAATAATACGGTGACCGAGCACCGAGGGAGCGAGGTACTTGATATCATCCGGTATGACGAAAGCCCTTCCGCGAACGGCGGCCAGTACCTGCGCAGCGCGGTAGAGAGCGAGCATGGCCCTCGGACTGGCACCAAGCTGAACGGTTTCCGGTTCGCGGGAGGCGTGAATCAGGCGTATTATGTAGTCTTCGATATCCGGGGAAACAAGAATATCCCGGCAGGCTTTCTGCATTTCAAGGAGTTCTTCGGCAGTTACCACCGGCGTCAACTCGTCAAGCGGGTCCGATTTCCTGAACCGGTCAAGGATAATTCTGTCATCTTCGACGGAGGGATACCCCATTTTCACGTTCATGAGAAAGCGGTCGAGCTGCGCTTCCGGAAGCGGAAAGGTGCCCTCAAGTTCGATTGGATTCTGGGTTGCCATTACCATGAAAGGCCGGGGCAACTGCATGGTCTCACCTTCGGCGGTCACCTGGTGCTCCTGCATGGCTTCGAGGAGCGCGGACTGCGTCCTCGGGGTGGCACGATTGATTTCGTCTACGAGAACAAGCTGGGCAATAATCGGGCCGGGACGAAAGTCAAATTCGGATGTTTTCTGATTGTAGATATAACTGCCGGTAACATCGGAAGGAAGGAGGTCAGGGGTGCACTGGATTCTCTTGAAATCACAGTTCAACGATTTCGCGAGCGACTTTGCCAGAACCGTTTTGCCTATTCCCGGCACATCTTCGAGAAGCAGATGACCTTCACAAAGCAGGGTAACGACAGCCAGTTCAACGACATCCGCTTTCCCCACCACGACTTTCTCGACATTTTCTTTCACCCTGTTGCCTGTTTCGGCAATTTTTTGAACAATCGTTTCATCCATTGCAGGGCCTCTTTCGCTTTTTGCAACAGATTATAACAGCTTATCCGGGATATCTCTACATTTATGCAAAAATATCACGGTATAACTACGTAACACATGATTTTATTTCAGAGACAATTGATACATACAGAATCGATTCATTCATCTTATTTGATGACCGTCCCTCTTTCCCTGTATAATGATTATGTACAGCACAGCATCCCATTGCACTCTTTCCCAGCAGGGCGGTCACGTCCGGCGAAGTCATATTCAGGAGGATTATTTCATTGAGCGTCAACAATTTCGACAAGTTCAAGGGTTCCGAAAAATACGTTACTTCCGAGCCGCTGAGAAATGCGGTCAATGTATCGATTGCTCTCGGGAGGCCGCTCCTCATCAGGGGTGAGCCGGGGACCGGGAAAACCCTCCTTGCCCACAGCATTGCCGAAGGGCTCGGTAAAAAACTGCTGATATGGAACATCAAATCGACGACGAAAGCCCAGGAAGGCCTGTACATTTATGACACGGTGCAGCGGCTGAATGACAGCCGGTTCGGCGATAAGGACATATCAGACATCAGTCAATACATCAAAAAAGGAAAACTGGGGCAGGCATTTTCATCTCAGGAACAGGTGGTGCTGCTCATCGATGAAATCGATAAAGCAGACATCGAATTCCCGAACGACCTGCTGAACGAGCTCGATGAGATGAGTTTCTACATCCCCGAGACGAATGAAACAGTGGCGGCAATTCACCGGCCGATTACCATCATCACCAGCAATGCCGAGAAGGAACTCCCGGACGCTTTCCTCCGGAGATGTATTTTCCACTACATCGAATTCCCGACACCAGAACTCATGGAAGAAATCGTTCACGTTCATTTCCCGACCATTCAGGAAAACCTGATGAAGCAGGCAATGGACACGTTTTACTCGTTGAGAAAGATGGATGATTTCAGGAAAAAGCCTTCGACGAGCGAACTGGTCGACTGGATTCGCGCCCTGATAATCGGGCAGATTTCCGTTGAAAACATATCACGGACCGTCCCGTTCGCCGGAACACTGCTGAAAAAAGAGACTGACCTGGAGTACTTTACGAACAATTATCTTGCGAAAGCAAGGAAGTAGAGAACCGGTAACCGATTATGTTCACCCGTTTTTTCTATACACTCAAAAAGAAGAATGTTCCCGTCACCATCACCGAATGGATGACGCTGATGGAAGCGCTCAACGAAGGGTACATCAACGACCTGATGGATTTCTATTACCTTTCGAGGGCAATACTTATCAAAAGCGAGTCTTTCTTCGACCATTTCGATCTGGCATTCCAGGAATGTTTCCAGGGGCTCGAAGGGTCTGCCGAAATCGAACAGAAGATACTCGAATGGCTGAGAGACCCGCTGAAAGAAATAACCGATTTCAAAGAAGGGTCTTCGCTGTACGATGACCTTACCTTCTCGGAACTGATAGAAGAATTCAAGAAACGAATGCATGAACAGGATGAGCAGCACGACGGCGGTGACAAGTGGATCGGCCGGGGAGGCCGCTCACCGTTCGGTCATTCGGGGTCGAACCCGGCCGGTGTACGGGTCGGCGGTGAATCGCGAGGCAGAGGGGCAATCCAGGTTGCCCAGGAACGACGATTCAAGAATTATCGGAGCGATTTAACCCTCGATATCCGGCAGATAAAGCTGGCACTGAAGGGGTTGCGGCAGTTCCTCCGCACCGGACCGGAAGATGAACTCGACCTCGATGAAACGATTCAGGCGACGGCCAATAATCTCGGCGACATCGAACTTATATGGCGGAGGAGCCGAAAAAACGCCATTAAAGTGCTGCTGCTGATGGATGTCGGCGGCTCGATGGACCCGTTCGCCCGGGTCTGCAGCCTGCTTTTTTCAGCGGCTCATTCGAGCACCCATTTCAGAGAATTTCAGTATTACTACTTCCACAACTGTATTTACGATAATCTCTACAAAGACATGGAGCGTTTCTCCGGAACAAGCACGGCGCACCTTCTCGAAATTGCTGACCCGGAAACAAAACTCATCGTCATCGGGGATGCCCGTATGGGCACATGGGAACTCACGGAAAAGTATGGAGCAATCGACTACTACGAACGGAATGAAGAACCGGGAATCGTCTGGCTGCAGCGGTTCGCACGGCACTTCAGCCACCGCGTCTGGCTCAATCCCGACCAGAAGAGCGTCTGGGTACACCCGACGGTCAGAGCAATCGGGAAACTTTTCCCGATGTATCCGCTGACCATCGACGGCCTCAACCAGGGAATCAAGAAACTCATTGTAAAAAGATAGACACTCTCTCTTGATTTTGCGCACTGTGTATCGTATACTCTAGTCCCCTGATAACCTGATACTTTGAATCCACCAAACAGGAGGTTATTATGACAGGCATCGAGGACAAAGAACGCATCAGACTGTTCAACCAGGATACAATACTCCACCAGGAAGCCGACCTTATTCTCGAAAAATCAGGTATCGGCACCATTCTCCTCAAGCATGACTACCACCCGGTCGGCTCTTTCGTCATGAAAACCATGACATGGCGGGACATCGATTTTGAACGATATGACGATGAACCCGACTGTGATGAACACTGGGAACTCGGAAAAGAAATCGCCCAACTCGACTGGGTATCGACTTTACATTGCAATAATGCATACCGAAATCCCGAATCATCAAATGAATCCGGATACTACTGGGGAATCAAGGTTACGGAACCTGAAAGCGGTACCATCTGGCGAATCGACCTCTGGACAGCCCGCCGTGAGGAATTCGAAAGGGCATCACCAAATCGCAGCGTCTGGTACCAGCACCTGAATGACGACACACGGTTTTACATTCTCTCCATAAAAGACAGGCTTCGCGACCTTCCGGAGATGCGCCGAACGTATTTGTCTTCACACGTCTACGAAGCGGTTCTTGTGAACGGAGTAAAAAACTTCAGCGACTTCAAAGCATGGTGGGAAAAGACCTTCGGGAAATTCGAGGACGCGGTTCCGGACTAACGTTTCATCCCGCCACGACATTCCTGTCACGTAATACAGGGATTGTTTCCTCCAACGGAGGATTCAACAGCTTCCCGACCCGTACCGCAAGGTGTTCGGTGACGGGAACCGGCAGACCGTGGCACTGATATCCGTTTTTCTACCTGCCATGACAAACGGGCAGGAACAAACGGATGACTACCTGCCATCATTTTCCGCTTTCATTATGACGATAATTAGACAATCAGCCCTGAATATGATAAATATGTACCAATATTTTAACTCATTGTCACTGGGACAAAAATCGTTAAATGAAAAGGAAAAGGAGAACTGTCCATGCAGGAAACCATCGAAAAAATTCTTAAAAAACCCAGAAAAGAGCACTGGGAAGAAGATTTTCCGGTAATCTATGACAAACCGATAAACACCATGAACAAGAAACTCTACATCGAAGCGGCCGTTCCGGGCTGGCTTCCCACGAAGTGGTGGGAAGAACGGGGAATCCCCAACATGCCGCCGACCACCATCGAAGGGCAGGCAGCAGGAATAATCGAATGCGTCAAAGCCGGAGCCACGGTCATTCACACTCATCCCCGCGACCCGAATCCCGGTCCGCCGATGTTTGGAGCCGCCGGCAGCAGGCGCCACGCCGAACTGTTAAGTGAGATTATGGACATCGTTTACGAAGAAGTCGACTGCATATCAGCGCATCACTCATGGACGATGGACCTTTCGAAGAGCCGGGATGTCGATTACATATCGATGACCCAGGAATATCTCAATATCGGTAAAGAGAAAGGCACCGGACTGAGGGATGTTCAGTCAGCCCTGATAATGACCGAAGCTGCGTTCACCGATAAATGCGTCATGTCAACCGATGCCGCAATCGAAGGCACTGAATTCTTCGAAAAAAACGGGATAAAACCCATGT
This sequence comes from uncultured Dehalococcoidales bacterium, assembly GCA_964433075.1. Lineage (GTDB taxonomy): Bacteria > Chloroflexota > Dehalococcoidia > Dehalococcoidales > UBA2162 > MGML01. The sequence continues at coordinate 556 of CAYSQK010000018.1, read as the reverse complement.
TCTCGATGCAGTCCTTCTCTTTCCCGAAGTTCCGGAGAGTCCTTTTCAATGAAAATAATCTGATTGCCAAGAATCGCCCCTACTGGGTAGCAATACAGATGGGCAAACATAACGACGACCAGATATGGTCAGACCCATGGTCGTATATCCAGACGATAAATAACATCTCGATGTTCCGTGAAGCATTCCCTGAAGACACGTTCTTCGCACTGCATGTCGGAGGACGCAACTGGCTGCCGGTCGCAACCATCGGCATCCTTTACGGAATCGACCTGATACGTGTCGGTGTCGAAGACCAGTTCTGGCTGTACCCGCACCGTAATGAAATCGCCCATCACCCTTCCGATACCGTGAAAATGGTCGTCGACATTGCGACCGCTCTCGGGCGGGAAATCGGCACGGTTAATGAAGCACGTGAAAGACTGAAGATTCCGTACCGTCCGTCCAGCAAGTAAAACGTTTTTCTCTTCTATCGACGCAAAAAATGAAGCCGGCACGTGCAGTGCCGGCTTTTTTTCTCTATCTTCTCTTGTATTTTAGTATCCGAAAAGAACTT
>CAYSQK010000017.1:9859-15244 GCA_964433075.1 uncultured Dehalococcoidales bacterium | reverse complement strand
CCGTTTCGTATTGCTTCCAGACTGTTGGCAACTGCTAATCCGAGGTCGTTGTGACAGTGCACGCTTATCACGGCTTTGTCGATATTGCGAACGTTCTCGCGGATACCTTTTATCAAAGCACCGAATTCACCCGGCATGGCATACCCGACCGTATCCGGTATATTGATTGTCGTTGCTCCGGCATCGATAACCGCTTCCAGCATTTGATACATATAGGCAGGCTCTGCCCGGCTGGCATCCATCGGTGAAAACTCGACGTTACTCAGATACTTCTTCGTCTTTGTGACGGCTGACCTTGCCATTTCAAGTATCTCGTCCCGGCTTTTCTTTAACTGATGCATGATGTGGATGTCTGAAGCTGAGACAAAAACATGGATTCGGGGGTCTTCAGCATCTTTCAATGCTTCCCACGCCCGTTCGATGTCTTCGGGTAAGGCTCTGGCAAGACCGCATATGGTAGCGGTCCGGATTTCTTTGGCGATAGCCTTGACGGCCTCCAGCTCCGGTTGAGAATTAACCGGCATGCCCGCTTCGATGACATCGACGCCCAGTTTTGCCAGTTGTCTGGCAATTTCCATCTTTTCCTGTAGATTTAGTGTGGCGCCGGCTGCCTGCTCTCCGTCTCGTAATGTAGTATCGAATATGATTACTTTATCCATTATTACTCCCTGGTAAAATACCGTTTCCGGATATTTATTGATTATTCTTCCTGATTACAGGTCAAAAACGGGTATTCCCCTCTCTTATTTCGGAGAGGGGCTGGTAAGGATGAGAATAATGGTCCCAGTGAGTCGGTTACCGATAAATGGATACATATGTTTTCGAATTACTCCTTGTGTTTCGGTTTGATCATCAATATCGGGCAGGTGACGTTATTCAGTAAGGTCGCTGCGACACTTCCATAAACGAGTTTACTGAAACCTGACCGTCCGTGACTCGCGATGATGATCATCGAATAAGGGTTGTTGTTTGCAAAATTGATGAGTTCATCCGTCGCTTTACCTTCGATGACTTCCGTTCTGACCTTGATATTTTTTTCTGTAAACCGGGCGGCAATCGTTTCCAGGTATTCGGCAGCCGTCTTTTTTCGTCGTGCTTCTTCCTGCTGCATGAACTCACCCCAGTTTAACGTAACGCCGGACAATTCAGGGCCGTAATAGGAGGGTATTGTCGGTGTTTCCGCAATTCTCACCAGTATCACTTCGAGGTCTTTGGCTCCCCGCTGTTTTGAGAGAGATTCTGCATGAGGTATTACGGATTCGGCAAGTTCCGAACCGTCGAGCGGCACGATTAAACTCAGAGACGGCCATGTATCGAATGGTTCGTCGGGTGTATGGTCTGCTCGAACAAGCCAGACCGGGATTTTCGAAGCACTTAATACTTTGCTGGCGACACTGCCGATACTCCATCGTTTAAGCCCCGAATGACCTCGGGCTGCCATGAGTATCAAATCGATATCATGTTCTTCGGCATATTTGAGTATTTCTTCAGGAGGATATCCGCCAACCAGTTCACCCTGAACTTTTATCGCTTCACTTGCCTGGCTGATTCCGGCTTCCTGCTGCACTTCCCGTGCTGACTTTTTAACCGTTTCGGCGGCTTGTGTAATATACGCCTGCTGCATTGGATTCATGCTTTTTCCGGAAGACGGAGCAACATGAAGCAGCGTTACATCGATATCCAGCCTCCCTGCCAGTTCTTTCGCATAGGTGAATACAACTTCAGCCAGTTCAGATCCATCGAGAGGAACAAGCATTCGATGATACATATTACACCTCCTGTTTCACTATTTCGATAATATCCCGATACGGTCGGACAAATCAATACGGCAACGCCGTTCGTTTATAAAGTTTGCGTTGATTTTTTCCGTTTTACCTTATTCACACCATTTTTTTCGATTGATGCTGCGCTTGGTGCCCCGCGGCTCATGGCTATTTTTCCGGTTCGGGCCAGTTCCCGTATTCCGAATCCATCGAGCAGTGCAATCAGAGAATCGATTTTGTTGTCGTCTCCCGTCACTTCGACGGTAAGAGTATCGATGCCGACATCGACAATGTTCGCTCTGAATATCGCAACGATTTGTATAATCTCGCTCCGGGTAGATGAGGTAGCTTTAACTTTTATCAGCGCCAGTTCCCGGCTTACCGTTTCTTCATCATTAAGTTCAACGACTCTGACAACGTCGATTATTTTGTCGAGTTGCTTCCGTACCTGTTCGACTGATGTCGTCGTTCCGTCGACGACGATGGTTGTGCGTGAGATATCCGGCAGTTCACTTTTTCCTACGGCAATACTCTCGATATTGAACCCGCGTCGTCTGAACAGACTTGAAATTCTGTTCAGGACGCCGGGTTTGTTTTCGACCAGTGCTATCAGCGTATGTTGTGCAGGTGCCATAGTGTCACCCCTTTTAGTAAAACGTTATTTTTTACTGCTTGAGACTTTTTGTGAAACTCTCGGTTCTTCAAGCATGGCATTGACGTCTTCACCGGAAGGAATCATCGGATACACGTTCTCCTCAGGTGAAATATTGAAATCAATCAAAAACGGTCCGTCTTCCTCCATCGCTTTGTTGATTGCCGGAATAACTTCCTCTTTTTTTGTCACTCGTACCGCCGGAATGCCGTAGGCTTCAGCCAGTTTTACGAAATTCGGACCGAGTAACGGAGTGGCAACATACCGCTTTTCATAGAAAAACTCCTGCCACTGCCGCACCATGCCGAGAAAACCGTTGTTCATGATGGCTATTTTGACGGCAGTTCGTTCCTGGCTGATAGTTGCCAGCTCCTGCAGCGTCATCTGGAAACTTCCGTCGCCATCGATGCACCACACGGTTTCTTCAGGACAACCGATTTTTGCTCCGATTGCTGCCGGCAACCCGAAACCCATTGTCCCGAGCCCGCCCGACGTAACGAAACTGTTCGGTTTGTTATAAGAGTAATGTTGTGCTGCCCACATTTGATGCTGCCCGACGCCCGAAACGACAAATGCATTACCGTCAGTTGCTTCGGATATTTGATTGATGACGTATTGAGGCAGAACATCATCACACTCTCTCAGCGTGAAGCAGGGGTGCTCACTTCGCCATGAATCCAGTTGCTCGAACCAGTCGATACGCCTGTTTTTTTCGACCAGTTTGTTCAATTCGCCTAATATCTGTTTCAGGTCTCCGACAATCGGTACGTCGGCAGGAACATTCTTCCCTATCTCCGCCGGGTCAATGTCGATATGGATAAACTTGGCATTCGGTGCGAAGGTGCTGACTTTTGACGTTACCCTGTCATCGAACCTCATTCCGGCAGCGATTATCAGGTCTGCTTCATTGACCGCCATATTTGCTGCTGCCAGGCCGTGCATGCCCACCATGCCGAAATTAAGAATATGAGAATCCGGAAACCCGCTTATTCCAAGTAACGTCACGACCACAGGTATCTGAGCGTTTTCCGCCAGTTCTTTTAGTTTCCCGCTGGCTCCCGATATTAAAACGCCTCTCCCTGCCAGAATCAACGGCTGTTTCGCTTCGTTAATCAACTTGGCCGCTTTTTTTATTTGAGTAGGATGCCCGCCGGTCGTTGGTTTATACCCGGGTAAACTGATTCTGCTCGGGTAGGTGAATTCGGTTTCTTCTTGAAAAACGTCTTTCGGGACGTCGATGAGTACCGGGCCCGGCCTCCCCGTTTTTGCGATGTAAAACGCTTCCCTGATGGTTTTTGCAAGTGCTGATGCACTCCGTACCAGATAGTTATGCTTGGTAATCGGCAGCGTGATACCGGTGATATCGATTTCCTGGAACGCATCTTTCCCGATAAACGGTCGGGCAACCTGCCCGGTAATTGCCACCATCGGGACTGAATCAAGGTGAGCGTTTGCTATACCGGTTACCAGATTTGTTGCCCCGGGCCCTGATGTGGCAAAACATACGCCGGTCTTCCCTGTAACACGGGCATACCCATCAGCCGCGTGCGCTGCACCCTGTTCATGCCGAACGAGCACATGACGGAGTTGAGGATATTGAGGCAGCGTATCGTAGAGTGGCAGGACTGAACCGCCGAGGATACCGAAAACAACGTCAACACCCTCTCTGATTAGACATTCACATATTATCTGGGCTCCGGTCATCCTCATTATCGTATCCCCCTATGAAAATACTGCGCCGGTACTGGCCGATGTAACTTTTTCTGTATATCTGCGCAGATACCCGGTCTTGATTTTTGGTTCGAATTCCGGTAAAGCTGAAAGCCGTTTATTGATTTCTTCATCGCTTAAGCGTACTTCCAGTTTGTAATTATCGATGTCGATGTCGATGATATCTCCATCCTTGAGCGCAGCGATTGGCCCTCGTGCTGCAGCTTCAGGAGATACGTGTCCGATGGCTGCCCCCCGGCTTCCTCCGGAAAAGCGTCCGTCGGTAATCAGGGCAACCTCTTTATCGAGTCCTGCACCGCTTAAAAGCGATGTCGGTGTCAGCATCTCTCTCATGCCTGGCCCGCCTTTTGGCCCCTCATACCGAATGATAATCACTTCACCGGGTTTGATGGTATTTTTCATGATTGCCGGCATCGATGCTTCCTCTGAATCGAACACCCTTGCCGGACCCGTATGAGACATCATTTCAGGAGCGACTGCCGAACGTTTTACCACCGCACCCTCCGGAGCAAGATTACCGAACAGTATCGCTATTCCGCCGTTGGGAGAATATGGATTTTCAATCGGCCGTATGACCTTTCTGTCATCGATACTGGCCTCGGTAACAATTTCCCTGATTGTTTTCCCTGAAACGGTAGGTAAATCTCCGTTTATTCTTTCCCCAAGTTCTTTCATGACCGCAGGAATTCCGCCTGCCCTGTGAAGATCTTCGATGCGGTTTTCTCCTGCAGGGCTCAATTTACAGATGTTCGGCGTTTTACTGCTGATTTCGTTAATATCTGTCAGCTTGAAATTGATTTTCGCTTCGTTGGCTATTGCCATGAGGTGGAGAATTGAATTGGTGCTTCCTCCAAGTGCCATGTCGACGGAAAAGGCATTACGCATGGATTTTGGAGTGATTATGTCCAGCGGACGAATATTCTCGTTAACGAGGCTGATAATTCGCTCTCCGGCTCTCCGCGCCAGTTGCCTCCGCTGTCCGTCGACGGCTGGAATAGTGCCGTGGCCGGGTAAACCCATTCCCATTGCTTCGGTAGCACAGTTCATCGTGTTTGCGGTGAACATGCCGGCGCAACTTCCGCAACCGGGACAGGCGACCTCTTCCAGATCGTATAACTGTTCTTCGGTCATGCTGCCGCTCGTGACTTTCCCAACCCCCTCGAATACGCTGATGAGATCGACTTTCTGGATGCTTTCACCATTACTGTATTTCCCGGCGAGCATCGGACCGCCGCTGAT
>CAYSQK010000017.1:0-9759 GCA_964433075.1 uncultured Dehalococcoidales bacterium | reverse complement strand
CCTCCGCTCGTTACCCCCTTTTTCACCGCTTCTGCTATCTCGCGAAGGTGAATATGACCCGGGACAATTTCCGTAAAGCTGTTAACAACGCCGATGAGCGGTTTCCCGATGTCCTTTTTATTCCAGCCCAGAGCGTACAACAGCGAACGATGCGGAGCTCGTTCGATACCCTTTGTTACTGCATCACTTCTCATGGCAATCCTCTTTGTTTTTTTAACTAAAAAGGCCGTCCTGTGGGGACGGCCTTTGAAAGCTTCCCACCGGCCGGTCTATGGATTAATAACGAGTACGAGTTCTTTTTTAGTCATTGTTTTCATTATGACGTAAGACTATCACAACCTTAATTTATTGTCAAGTGAAACAGGGCCATTTTCTGTGTGTAGATGATTACGCAATCCACTGCATACAATGGTTCAGCTTTTTGAATGACTCATTAACTCGCTGACGCCTCGAATGATTCTGTCGGGGCGTGACTGGTGGTGAACCTGCAGTCCTGTACCATGGATATCCACCCAGATACTGAATATTCCTGCATCGTTGGCTCCCTGTACGTCTCGTGACAGATCATTACCGACCATCCAGGTTGTTTCAGCCGCAGCATTGACTTGGTGCATGGCATGGAAAAAAACGGAAACGTCAGGTTTTCCGCAGCCGAATTCACCTTCGATGACTATTGTTTGGAAATATCCACCAAGGTTGAATCTGTTGATTTTGCTCCTTTGCATGGCGGAGGCTCCATTGGTAATGAGAGCCAGTGTAATGCCCTCGTTGTAAAGGAATTCGAGAGTTTCGAAAGCCCCCGGCATCGGTGAAATGCGCGCTTCTTTTAAATGGGAGTATTCAAGCGCCATCCTGCCGGCGAGCGTATCATCCCGGATATTGAGTGACGAAAAAGCCGCTGCAATGACCTCGTATCGTGCCTTTGAAAGATCAAGTCTTCCCTGCCGATGGCGTTCGGTGTCACTCCAGTACCATGTTCGTGCCGATTGAACTGCCTGAAGCAGTTGCTGTCCGGTCACGGTTTCAAGATAGAGAGCATACCGGAAACACAAGTCGTCCCATATACCTTCGCTGCCGGTATCATCGGTGATGAGCGTATCATCGAGGTCGAAAAATATCGCTTCAGGGTACTTTTCGTTCAAATTACGGCGCTTTCTCCATATCGGCCATTTTTTCGACACGCCGCTGATGCCTTCCCCCTTCGAATTCCGTGTTCATAAAGGTATGTACGATGGTGGGCATCTCTTCTTTGACTATTTCGGCTCCCATGCACAGCACGTTGGCATCGTTATGCTGCCGCGCGCGGAGCGCGCAGAAATCATTGTGACAGAGCGCCGCTCGAACACCTTTGACTTTGTTGGCGGCGATGCACATGCCGATACCGGTTCCGCATATCAGGATACCTCTGTCGTACGTGCCTGCGGCAACAGCCTTTCCGACTCCATCGGCAATATCGGGATAGTCAACTGAGTCGGTAGTAAATGTCCCGAAGTCCTTGATTGTATGGCCGTTTTCTTCCAGAACGTGAATGATTGCCTGTCTGAATTCGATTCCTCGGTGGTCGCTTCCAATAGCTACTCGCATTGTTTACTCCTCGTTATTGTTTATTACGTGGCAGACTGATGCTATTTCTTCGAAAGATATCGCACCCTTGCGTACAATGACAGGAACCTCACCGGTAGCATCGACGATTGTTGACTCCGTTCCTCCCGGACAACGTCCTCCGTCGATGATGAAATCGACCCGGTCACCAAGTTGAGCTTGTGCATCATCGGCTGAGTGCGCGCTTGGTAAACCGGATAGATTGGCACTCGTTCCGGTTACGGCCTTGCCTGTCTGTTCGATGAGTGCGAGAGTAACCGGATGTGCCGGAACGCGTAAAGCAATGGTATCTCTTCCGCCTGTCACAATAGATGGAATAGATGCCGCTTTTGTAAGTATGAGCGTTAAAGCCCCGGGAAAAAATGCTTCGATAAGCTGCTCGGCATAAGACGATACTGCAATAGCATATCTGCCTATCCATGACGTATCAGCCAGGAGAATTGGTAAAGCTGTTGAGAACGGTCGATTTTTAATTTCGTAAATTTGTGTCACCGAGGGTATGTTATCAAAACAGGCTCCCAGGCCGTATACGGTATCGGTCGGGTAAACGACAATCCCGCCTTTAGTAAGGATTTCTGCCCCTTTTTGTATCATATCCTGAATCGTTGTCATATCGTATGATGCCTGAAATAATCGTAGCGTTGCCGGGTATGTCTGCCTTATTAAAGTATATCATGCAGTGATTCCCGGTAGTACCGTTTCAGGCGGTTACTCCTTTTTTTAGTATTGATGTATAATAGGGTATCCTTGAAAAGATGATGAAGGAGATTACGATGTCGAAGGTATTGGTACTCTATCATTCACTGAGCGGAAATACCGAAGCAATGGCAAAAGCTGTCAAAGAAGGCGCTGTTTCAGCCGGTGCCGAAGTAATGATGAAGAAAGCTGCTGACGCCGGGGCTGATGACCTTCTTTCGTGCGATGCTGTTGTCATGGGGACAGCGAATTATTTCAGCTATGAAGCCGGAATGATGAAGGATTTCTTTGACCGCACCTTTTTCACCCTCAAGGGGAAAGTTGATGGGAAACCATATGCAGTTTTCGGAAGCTTCGGAGGCGGCGGAGATGTCGCTCTGAAAAGCCTCGCAAAATTGTGTGATAATCTGGGCCTTAAAAACAGCGCTGACATGGTAGGCGCCCAGAGAGAGCCGTCAAAGGAAATGCTTGATGCCTGTAAGGCGCTTGGCGCCAAAATGGCCTTATTGTAAATCAAGGCAAACATTAAATAAGAAAGGCTGGTTTACTATTCGTGCCGAAACATAAAAACACTCCGGATAACAGTCAGGACATTCAAAGAATTTCTACGAGCGGCGATATCGAAGTTTCTACTTATCTTGAAATCTCGCAGGGAGCCGAAGTCTCATCTGCCGGTGCTCATGCGTCACCGCCGGTTACGGACCGGGAATCGATTGTCGTGATAGATTTCGGTTCTCAGTACAGTATGCTTATTGCCCGGCGAATTCGCGAATGCAATGTATATTGTGAGATTGTTGCTCACGATGCATCATGGGAAAAAATAAAGTCGCTGAATCCAAAAGGCTTTATCCTGTCCGGTGGCCCCTCCAGTGTATACCAGGAAGACGCCCCGTTAGCTCCTTCCTACATCTATGAAAGCCATCTCCCTGTTCTTGGGATTTGTTATGGAATGCAGGCAATTACCCAGCAGCTTGGTGGTACCGTTGCTCGCGGGTCGAAACAGGAATACGGTCATTCTGTTCTACATATCGGCGATACGAGTTCTCCTTTATTTGAAGGTCTGGAGGAAACGACACCGGTGTGGATGAGTCATGGCGACCGGGTTGAAAAAATGCCGCCCGGATTTGTGTCGATTGCCTATACTGAAAATTCTCCATACGCCGTTATGACGAATAACGACGGGATTTTTGGATTACAGTTCCACCCTGAAGTAGTCCATTCACCTCAGGGAAAAACGATTCTCCGGAATTTTACCTGGAAAATTTGCGGGTGTAAGGGTAACTGGACGATTGGTAACTTTATCAACGAAAGTATCAGTAATATCAGGAAACAGGTCGGAAAAGGGAAAGTGATTAACGCTCTTTCCGGCGGAGTTGATTCATCTGTCGTCGCTATGCTGATTCATAAAGCTATCGGTGACCAGCTTACCTGTATATTTGTCGATAATGGTCTTCTCAGGCGCGGTGAAGTTGAGCAGACAATGCAGGTTTTTAAAGAAAACCTCGGCATGAACATCATTCTTGTCGATGCCGAACAGCGATTTCTCGACCGCTTGAAAGGAGTCGTCGACCCCGAAGCGAAACGTAAAATTATCGGTGAAGAATTCATCGAAGTCTTTGAAGAAGAAGCGAACAGGATAGGTACTGTCGACTTTCTCGGTCAGGGTACCCTGTACCCTGATGTCATCGAAAGTTCAGGGTCCGGAAGTAAAGCTTCGGCGGTTATAAAATCGCATCACAACGTCGGCGGACTCCCTGCCAGAATGCGTCTGCGGCTTGTCGAGCCGCTCAGGTACCTTTTCAAGGACGAGGTAAGGCGGGTTGGTCTTGAACTTGGGTTACCTGAGGAAATGGTATGGAGACAGCCGTTCCCCGGTCCAGGTCTGGCAATTCGCATCATCGGAGATATCACCAGGGAAAAACTCGAAATACTGAGGTCAGCTGACTTCATTGTCCAGGAAGAAATACGGAAAGCTGATCTTTACCGGAATTTGTGGCAGTCATTTGCTGTCCTCACCGGTATAAAAAGTGTCGGTGTGATGGGTGATTTTCGTACGTATGGATACCTTGTCGCTTTGCGGGCGGTAACCAGCGAGGATGCCATGACCGCCGATTGGGCTCGATTGCCGTACGATCTCCTTGCCAGAATATCGAATAGAATCGTTAATGAGGTGAACGGTGTTAACCGCGTCGTCTATGATATTACCTCGAAACCACCTTCGACGATTGAGTTTGAATAACGAATTCGAGAGCTGCTAATACACTTTGGAGGGTCGAAGCTGAAGATATTAGTCATCGGGAACGGAGCGAGAGAACATGCCATAGTCTGGAAACTCGCCCAAAGTCCCAACGCAGAAGAAATCTACATTGCTCCGGGTAATGCTGGTACCGCCGGGATAGGAATTAATATCGATTTAAGCCCGTCTAATTTTGAGGAAATGGTAAAGTTTTGCCAGAAAGTCGGGATTGATATTGTTGTTATCGGCCCCGAAACCCCTCTGGCTGATGGGATTGTTGACCGTTTTCAGTCAATCGGCATTCCTATATTCGGGCCCACCAAAGGTGCATCGCAAATTGAATCCAGTAAAGCGTTTGCAAAAGGGTTGATGCAGAAATACGGTATCCCCTGCGCAAAAAGCAGCAGTTTTTCGGATTTCCGCCATGCTGTTGAGTATGTCAAATTACAGACTCCCCCCGTATGGATAAAAGCTGATGGTCTGGCCGCCGGAAAAGGCGCTATCGTCGCCAATTCGATAGCCAATGCTATTGATATTCTTGCCAGCATCATGGAAGAGAAGGTTCTCGGTGATGCCGGAAATACGGTTGTTATCGAACAGGCTCTTTATGGAAATGAAATGAGTTGCTTTGCGTTCTCTGACGGGAAGTCGGTTGCTCATCTCGCTAATGCCTGTGATTACAAGCGTGTATTTGATGGAAATAAAGGTCCCAATACCGGTGGTATGGGCAGTTATACTCCGCCGGTATTTTATACACCCGAACTTGGTGAAACGGCCATGGAAAAAATCATGCGGCCTACCGTAAAAGCGATGGATAAGGAAAAGCGTCCGTATAAAGGCATGCTTTACGGCGGGCTTATGATAGAAAAAGACGGCCCCAAGGTAATTGAATTTAACGCCAGGTTCGGTGACCCTGAAACGCAGGTTATCCTGCCTCCTCTGAAAACCGACCTTGTTGATATTTTTATGGGAGTTGTCGAGGGAACCCTCGAACATATCAAGGTAGAATCTGCAAATCAGGCTACCGTCGGGGTTGTTCTGGCTTCCGGTGGATATCCTGGGAAATATCATATCGGGTATCCGATATCCGGGCTGAACAGTGTCGATAAAGATGTCATGGTCTTCCATGCCGGGACAAAACTTGGAGATGACGGCCTGGTGTATACCAATGGAGGGCGTGTCCTGACGGTTGTTGCATCGGGGGAAACACTCGAAGAGGCACGTGGAAAAGTATACGAAAACGTTCCCAGAATCAGTTTTGAAGGGTGCTTTTATCGGAAAGATATTGCGCTTTTTAACGATGAGGAAACAAAAACATAAAATTGATACCCCGTCTCAAGGTTTTCTCTCTACTGATTATTGCCTGATAATGTGAAGTGAGGTACGATTATGCCGCTCGTTGGTGTTGTTATCGGCTCGAAATCCGATAGGGAATCTCTCCAGCCTGCGCTGGATATTCTTCAGGAATTTAGCATCAGTTATGAAATCAATGTTATTTCAGCGCACCGGACTCCTGAAAAAGCCAGGCAGTACGGTCTTGAAGCCAGACAGAGGGGAATCGAGGTACTTATTGCTGCTGCCGGTATGGCGGCCCATCTGCCTGGTGTATTAGCCAGCTGGACAACCCTTCCGGTTATCGGTGTCCCGCTGGCAGGAAGCGAATTGAGGGGACTGGATTCCTTGTATGCGATTGTTCAGATGCCTGCCGGGATTCCTGTTGCCGCGGTGGCCATCGGATCGTCCGGTGTTAAGAATGCAGCCTATCTCGCTGCAGAAATATTGGGGATAAAGTATCCTGAAGTACGAGATGCCTGTGAGCAATACCGAAAATCACTGCAAGGAGACAACATATAAATGATTGAACGGTATTCAAGACCGCAGATGAAAAAAGTTTGGTCTGATAAAAGTAAATTCGATAAATGGCTTGATGTTGAAATAGCTGTCTGCGAAGCCTGGTCTGAATTAGGGGTGATTCCAAGAAGTGAAGTCCCGAAGATAAAAATGGCCAGGGTAAACATAGAGCGCATGGAAGAGATACTGAAAGAAACGCACCATGATATGACGGCTTTTCTCGGTGCCGTTGCCGAGAGCCTTGGACCTGAATCGAGATATATCCATCTTGGTATGACGTCTTCTGATGTAATGGATACGGCTCTCAGCCTTCAGCTCATCGAAGCGTCGGAAATTTTAAATCAGGATATCAAGGAACTGACCGAGGTTCTCGGGGAAAAAGCAATCAAGTATAAGTATACGCAAATGATTGGGCGGACCCATGGAATACACGCTGAACCGACCACCTTCGGGCTCAAACTCGCTATCTGGTTCGAGGAAATGAGTCGGAATCGCCAGAGGCTCAATGAAGCCATCAGAAATATTGCCGTCGGTAAAATTTCAGGGGCTGTCGGAACCTATGCCACCCTTTCTCCGGCTGTTGAAGAAAAAGCCTGCCGGAAACTTAAACTGACACCTGCGCCGGTTTCGAATCAGGTGCTGCAGCGGGACCGTCACGCCCAATTCGTTACGACACTCGCGATTATCGCCAGTTCACTGGAAAAATTTGCGACTGAAATCAGAGGTTTGCAGAAAACCGAAACTCGTGAGGTCGAAGAACCTTTCAGTGCCGGTCAGACCGGTTCATCCGCTATGCCTCATAAGCGTAACCCGGAACTGTGTGAACGCGTCTGCGGGATTTCAAGGCTAATTCGCGGTTATGCGCTCACATCGATGGAAAACATCGCTCTCTGGCATGAACGTGATATCAGCCATTCATCTGCCGAGAGAGTGATTCTGCCGGATGCCTGTTTCCTGCTTGACTATTCTTTATCGATATTCACCTCGGTGATGAAAGGCCTTCTGGTATATCCGAAAAAAATGAAAAAAGACCTGGAACTCACCAGAGGACTGGTCTTCTCACAGCGGGTAATGCTTTCCTTTATCGAAAAAGGACTAAGCCGCCAGGAAGCCTATAAACTGGTTCAGAAAAACGCCATGAAGTCCTGGAAAGGCGGCAGGAATTTCCTCACGCTGCTGAAATCTGATGCGGAAGTGATTGCCTGCCTGACACCGGAAGAGCTTGATGCAATTTTCGATTACAACTATTATCTTCGTTATGTCGATGAAGTGTATGAACGCATCGGGTTAACCGAGTCTCAATGGAAGAAGACGGTGAAAAACTTCGAATCGGCCGAACTGTCTCCCAGGTCGGTATAATGTCATGGGTGACAGTGATATGTTGTATGAAGAGGGTCTGCCCCTCGGCACAAGAATACGAAAATTTGCTATCAACAGTGTTGAAATACAACCGGGTCTGTTTCAGGTAACCCATCGGGGGACGAACATATATGTTATCGTCGAAGACCGGATAACCCTTGTCGATACCGGTCTCCGCGAGAGCGCGCAGGTTGTGCTTGATTTTATCGGCAATCTCGGGCGCTCACCGTCGGATATTGAGTGCGTCATTCTTACCCATAATCACATCGACCATATGGGAGGACTGGCAAAAATCATGGAAAACTCAAAAGCGAAGGTTGCCGTCCATCGGCTGGATATCGGTGAAAGAGAACACCCACCGGCCCTTGATTCCAGGTTCAGGGAAGCGGTCGAGCGATTGAAAAACTCATTCTTTTCGGTAATGCCGAAAGATGTTGACTATGTACTCGAAGGCGGTGAAACATTCGGATGTCTTGGAGGGCTTGAAGTAATCCATACCCCCGGACATACTGCCGGAAGTATCAGTCTGTATGCCCCGAAGCATAAATTGATAATGACCGGTGACATGATAAGAAAACATCGAAAAACACTTATGATGCCGCCGCGTATGGTCAGTTATAACCTGGACGTTAATCTTGAATCCATTAAGAAAATAGCGGAGTATGACATTTCGACGATATGTTTCGGACACGGCCTTCCCCTTACTGATGACGTCAAAACGAAAATTACTGCCTTGATTGAACGGAAAGACAGTTGACAAAGCTATCTGTGAATCGCTATCATCATTGCACGTTATGAGAGTAATCGCCGGGACAGCAAAAGGACATCACCTGAAAGCACCACGAAGACAGGCTACCAGGCCGGCAACTGACCTTGTAAAAGGAGCAATATTTTCAATTCTTGAAAATATCACCGATAACTGGGATACCGTGCTTGACTTATATTCCGGCAGCGGTCAATTGGGAATTGAAGCACTGAGTCGCGGGGCGGAACGTGTCGATTTCGTCGACCATTCTCCATACTGTTGTGCTATAATCAAAGAAAATCTTGAACATACCAGACTTGCTGAACATGCCGAAATTCACTGCACCACCGTAAACCGGGCCTTTTCATTCCTGGACAGGGAATACGGCATTATCCTGATTGACCCTCCTTACCCGGACCGTTCAATTGACAATATACTTATGGAGCTTGCCGAAACAAAACTGGTGGGAAAAGATACGACTGTTGTTGTTACCCATTCACCTCATCACCCTTTGAACAATACGTACCGTTCACTGGTTATGATAAAAGAACACCGTCACGGTGACAGTTGCATTGCACTGTATCGCCTGAATGAAACCGAACCCGGAGAACAATCGGAATAGTCCTGAAAAAAGTCGGGTATTTTACCCGAAAAAAAGAGAAATAATTGTCGGTATTTTGGTAAAATAGAAACGTAAACTGATTTGTTGGTAAACATCCGGACAAACAAATATATAAAGGAGAATAGAAGATGGCCTACAAGATTTCAGATGAGTGTATAAGTTGCGGAGCGTGTGAATCGGAATGCCCCAACGAGGCAATCAGTGAGGGAGAAACCACCTATGTAATCGATCCTGCCAAATGCACCGAGTGTGTCGGCGCCGGCGGTGAACCGAAATGCGCCGAGATATGCCCGGTTGGCGCTCCCGGTCCTGACCCGGATAATAAGGAAACTCAGGAACAGCTTCAGGCAAAATACGACAAACTTCATTCGTAAAAAGAGCGTGATACGTCCTGTTTTTAGACAGACTGCTTGATTGTTGTTTTGTATCAGGCTGGTTTTATAAAGAGAGACATCCCCGGGGATGTCTCTCTTTTTTTGTTCTATATCAGGGAATAAAGAAAGAAATAACCTGAAGAATGATGATTGCAATCAGAGGGCTTAAATCGATTGTGCCCATGGAAGGGAGTATTTTTCTGATGGGTGCCAATATCGGTTCGGTAATGTGATAAATGAAGATCGGAAGAGCGTCGTGGAGGGAAAGAGTGTA
>CAYSQK010000016.1:0-16298 GCA_964433075.1 uncultured Dehalococcoidales bacterium | reverse complement strand
GTCACAACGACCTCGGATTAGCAGTTGCCAACAGTCTGGAAGCAATACGAAACGGAGCCAGGCAGGCAGAATGTACCATCAACGGCATCGGAGAACGAGCCGGTAATGCCTCACTCGAAGAAATAGTCATGGGAATAAAGACAAGAAACGATTTCTTCAACGTCGATACCGGCATCAATACGACCCAGATATATCGCACCAGCCGACTCGTCAGTGAAATGACCGGTTTTCCGGTACAGCCGAATAAGGCAATCGTCGGCGGGAATGCATTCCGGCACGAATCAGGCATTCACCAGGACGGTGTTTTAAAACTGCCGAAAACGTACGAAATCATCGATCCGCAATCGGTCGGCGTCCCTTCAAGCAGTCTGGTCATGGGCAAGCACAGCGGACGCCACGCATTCCAGCAGCGGTTACTGGAACTGGGATACGGACTGTCCGAGGAACAGTTCTCGAAGGCGTATACCGCTTTCAAGGAACTCGCGGAAAAGAAAAAAGAAATCACCGACAGAGACATCGAGTCACTTCTGGCAGAAGAAAAGAGAATGGTTACAGAAAATTACCATCTCGACAGAATACAAGTGTCCTGCGGTGATAAAGGACTGCCCACAGCAGCCGTCAGACTGGTTGCGCCTGACACGTCGATAATATCCGACGCAGCAATCGGCACCGGCCCTGTCGATGCCGTGTACAAAGCAATAAACCGGCTTGTCTGTAAACCGAACACACTGACCGAATTCAGTGTAAAATCGGTAACCGAAGGCATCGATGCCATCGGAGAAGTGCTCATCCGAATAGAAAGCAAAGGGGTATCCTACACCGGGAGAGGTGCCGATACCGACATCATCGTTGCAAGTGCTAAGGCGTACATAAATGCTTTGAACAGACTCATTGCAGACAGTGACTCACAAGACAAATAAGGAAAAACAACAGGAGAACGTCGTATGGCAACATTAGCAGAAAAAATACTGGCTGCTCACTGCGGAAAGCGCACGGTTACGCCAGGTGAATTTATCAATACAAAAGTCGATCTCGTTCTGGCGAACGATATTACGGCACCCATTGCAATCAAGGAATTTCGAAAGGTAGGCATCGATAAAGTATTCGATGCCTCGAAAATCGTCATGGTCGCCGACCATTTCGTGCCGAACAAAGATATACTCTCGGCTGAACAAGCGAAATTTGTCCGCGAGTTCTGTAAAGAACAGGGGATTAAGTTCTACGATGTCGGAGAAATGGGAATCGAGCATGCACTGTTACCCGAACAGGGATGGGTTCTGCCGGGCGAAGTCGTCATCGGAGCTGATTCACACACCTGCACCTACGGCGCCGTCGGCGCGTTTTCCACAGGAATGGGTTCAACCGATATAGCTTCAGCCATGGCAACCGGTTTCATATGGATGAAGGTTCCTACCACCATCAAATTCGTTTACCACGGAAATCCCGGACGATGGGTCGGCGGAAAAGACCTCATTCTGTATACCATCGGTGATATCGGTGTTGACGGGGCGCTTTACTCGGCAATGGAGTTTACCGGACAAGCTATCAATGCTTTGTCGATGGACGGCAGATTCACCATGGCGAACATGGCAATCGAAGCGGGCGCCAAGGCCGGATTATTCAAGGTAGATGCACGGACAACCGCCTATCTCAAACTCCGGGCAAAAAGGAATTATACGGTCTACGAATCAGATCCGGATGCCGAATACGAGAAGGTTATCGAATATGACGTCTCCAAACTGGAGCCGCAGGTAGCCGTACCCCATTTACCTTCCAACGCAAAACCGGTGAGCCAACTGGGTGACATAAAAATCGACCAGTCAGTAATAGGCAGCTGCACCAACGGACGTCTTGAAGACTTACGTTTAGCGGCGGATATTCTCGATAAACATAAGGTACACGCAGGAGTGCGCTGCATTATCCTTCCCGGAACGCAGCAGATATATCTGGATGCTCTGAAAGAAGGCATCATTGAAAAATTCATCAAAGCCGGGGCGGCAGTCAGCACTCCGACCTGCGGACCATGCCTGGGAGGGCATATGGGGATACTCGCAGAGGGTGAACGCTGCATATCAACGACCAATCGGAACTTCGTCGGCAGAATGGGACACACCAAATCAGAGGTATACCTGGCGAATCCGGCGGTCGCTGCAGCAAGTGCCATCACCGGATATATTACCGGTCCCGATTCACTGTAGGTAGTTTACATAATCAACAAGGAGAAGAAACATGTTAAAGGGTAAGGCTTATAAATACGGGGCTGATGTCAATACCGATGAAATAATTCCTGCGAGGTATCTCTACCTGTCCGAGGGTAAAGAACTTGCCGAACATTGCATGGAAGATATCGACGTCAATTTCGTCAAGAATGTCCAGGCAGGCGACATAATTGTAGCAACGTCAAACTTCGGGTGCGGTTCATCACGTGAGCACGCACCGCTTGCCATAAAATCATGCGGCGTTTCCTGTGTCATAGCGAAAAGTTTTGCCAGGATTTTTTTCAGAAATTCAATCAATATAGGTTTGCCGCTCCTCGAATGTTCCGAAGCGGTGGACGATATTGAACCAGGAGACGTCGTTGAAGTCGACTTAACCAGCGGAACCATTACCAATACCAGAAGCGGCACAACGTTCTCATCGAAACCCTATCCGGAATTTATGGGGGAACTCATTTCTGCCGGGGGGCTCATCGAGTACACAAAACGTGAAGTTGCGAAAGCGAGGAAAAATTAATGAAATACAATGTTGTGGTCACTCCCGGCGACGGGATCGGCGTTGATGTCACAAACGAAGCAGTCAAAGTGCTCCAGTCAATCGGGAAAAAATACGGTCATGACTTCAGCCTGAATTTCGGACTCATCGGCGGTATAGCCATCGATGAGACGGGTTCAGCTCTCCCAGCCGAATCTTTGAAGATGTGTAAAAAGGCGGATGCTGTCCTGCTTGGCGCAGTCGGCGGACCGAAATGGGATGACCCGAATGCAAAAACCCGACCTGAAGACGGGCTGCTCGAGTTAAGAAAAAAGCTCGGTCTTTTTGCCAATCTCAGGCCGGTGAAAGTATACCCGATGCTCATGAAAGGCGCTAATCTCAAGCCTGAAATCATCGACGGGGTTGATTTCATTTTTATCCGTGAGTTAACGGGCGGCCTCTATTTCGGTAAACCGAAAAAGCGATGGACAACCGCACAGGGAAGAAAAGCTGTCGATTCGATGCTTTACTCGGAACAGGAAATCGAGCGAATCATCAAGGTCGGTTTCGAACTGGCGCGTTCAAGAAAAAAGAAACTGATATCCGTCGATAAAGCCAATGTACTGGAGTCGTCACGGTTGTGGCGGCAGGTCGCCATTGAAGTATCCGCCCAGTACCCTGATGTTGAACTCGAACACATGCTCGTCGATTCCTGTGCCATGAGGCTTATACAAAACCCGAAATACCTCGATGTACTCGTTACCGAAAACACGTTCGGTGACATCCTTACCGATGAAGCATCAATGCTGGCGGGATCAATGGGCATGCTGGCATCGGCAAGTCTGGCAGGGATACCGGTAGATGGAAAAGGTATTCCGGGGCTTTACGAACCGATTCACGGAAGTGCCCCGAAACGGGCAGGACAGGACCTGGCAAACCCGATTGCAGCAATTCTCAGTGTAGCAATGATGCTTCGTTATTCCATGGCTCTGTACAAGGAAGCAAAAGCAATCGAAGATGCGGTTGATACCATACTCGGAAAAGGATACCGCACCTATGATATCATGGATGAAGGTATGACGAAGGTCGGTACTGCAAAAATGGGTGATCTTATCAGCAAAGCAATAGAGGAGAGCTAATTGACATCTGTCGAGCTGTACGATACCACATTACGGGACGGCGCCCAGAGTGAAGGAATATCATTTTCACTCGGGGACAAGCTGCACATCGTTGAGAAACTTGACGAACTCGGTATTCACTACATTGAAGGGGGATGGCCGGGGTCAAACCCTAAAGATGCAGCTTTTTTTCAGCGTGTCCAGAAGATACGGCTGAAGAACGCCCGCATTGCCGTGTTCGGCAGCACCAGAAGAGTGGGGATTAAAGCTGAAAATGATACCAATGTACAGATGCTCGTCGAATCAGGAGCAACCGTAGCAACGATTGTCGCCAAAGCTTCGAGTTTACAGGTACAACATGTTCTCATGACAACACTCGAAGAAAACCTGAATATGATTTCCGATACAATTTCGTATCTGAAGTCACAGGGAATGACTGTTTTCCTCGATGCGGAGCATTTCTTCGACGGATACAAAGCTGATCCCGAATACTCACTCAAATGCATCTCGACCGCCGCTTCATGCGGAGCCGACTGCGTCGTTCTTTGTGAAACAAACGGGGGAGCTTTACCATACGAAATTGAAAAAGCGGTCGCAGATGCGATTCGCGTTGCCGATATTCCACTTGGTATTCACACTCACAACGACGGCGATATGGCTGTTGCCAATACCATCGTAGCCGTTAAAGCAGGTGCAAGGCAGGTTCAGGGGACAATCAACGGCTACGGGGAGCGCACCGGTAATGCCAATCTGTGTTCAATAATTCCAGCTTTAAAATTGAAAATGAACATCGATTGCATCAGTGACGCCCAACTGGCAAAACTGACCGATACCTCACGCTACATCAGCGAACTGGCAAATCTCGTCAGCGATCCGTACGCTCCCTATGTCGGTTCCAGTGCATTCAGTCACAAAGCCGGTTACCACATGGACGGAATGATGAAATGGCATGAAGCCTACCAGCACATCGACCCGGAAAAAGTAGGAAATACCCAACGAACCGTCATCTCGGAACTCTCCGGAAGCAAGAACATATCATTCATTGCGGCAAATATCGGCTTGAAGCTCGATGCGAAATCACCTGAGACGAAAGCACTCCTTCAGAAAGTAAAGCAACTTGAAAGCCTGGGATTCCAGTATGAAATCGCTCAAGCATCCTTCGAGATGCTTATCTACCGGGCGAGTCCGGATTATGTTCCGCCTTTCGAACTGGTCGATTACATGGTAATCGTCGAAGATAAACGACGGCAGCCAACGAGAAAGAACTCATACTCAGACGACATGCTGTCCGAAGCAATGGTGAAAGTAAAAATCGACGGAAAACTCTATCACACGGCAGCAGAAGGAAACGGCCCGGTCAATGCCCTCGATGATGCCCTGAGAAAAGGGTTACTCGAGTGTTATCCTGACCTGAAAAATGTGAAACTTGTCGACTATAAAGTCCGTATACTCGAAGAAAGCACAGGTACCGAATCGCAGGTACGGGTACTCATCGAATCGAGCGATGGAAACGATTCATGGACGACTGTCGGAAGTTCAAGCAACATCATTGAAGCGAGCTGGATGGCACTTGCCGACAGTCTCGAATACTGGCTGATTAAACGAAACAAATAACCGGCCGTTGTTGACGGCCGGTTATTCTTGTTACTGCACAATAATTTTACGCACCAGGTGCGGGTGACTGTTTCAATTCGATAACTACCCCGCCAACTTTACGGGCATCCATGTATGCATACTCACCCTTCGCATGATACATTACCGGAACCCCCTTTGCTTCGAGTTCCTCAACTTCTTTTTCCAGTTCGTCGACCAGGTAGGCAATGTGATTGGCACCCTCTCCGTGTTTGTCCATATAGGTTTTGTTGAAGTTATCACCTTCTACCGGCTCAGTCAGTTCGAAGGCCAGAGGCCCCAGATTCAACATTTTAATCTTTATTTTCCAGGGCGGGGCATCAGTCCGGTCATAGGTTCTCAAATGCTTGAATTTAGCGCTGTCGAGCACTATTGCCGGCATATCGGCCGCCTTTCCCCCAATCGATTCAAAATACCTGACGGCTTCATCAACACTTTTTACCGAAAGTCCAACATGCCACAGTGTCCAATTCTCAACTCCCATTTTCACCACTCCTTTTTGTGTTGTTGTATTTCAGATTATTACCTAGAATTTTCTTTTCAATTTTGTCCACGTCGAAGACAAATGAACCATCATACCGGCCTTCTTTCGATGAATATTTGCTTGTCTGAGTGCTGCTAAAAACTCTTCTTTCGTATCAAACTCAGGTAATTCAACAAATGTATAGCCGATTTCCCTCAATGTATGAGAATCACTACCGGCCGTTCCCGGAAGATTGTGCCTGGAGGCATAGGCAAACGCCTTTTCAGCAGTTTTATCCGAATGGCTTCTGGCGTTGAATACCTCAACAACATCGACATCTTTCGCCAGTTCGTCAATTTCCCCGCCGGTTAACGACAGTCCCCGGAAAGGGTCAAACGGATGAGGAAGACATACCAGTCCACCCTGTTGTTTAACCTGCTCAACGGCTTTTTCAACCGAAATGCCGCTTGGGATTGTTTCAGAAAGAAACATACCCATGATTTCTCCGTGAGGTGTCAGAATCTCTTCGCCGACGATAACCTTGAATGGGGCTTTGTCTTTCAATTTCAAGGCGCCTTCAACCGTGCCGTGATCACAAATATTGATGCAATTCAAATTTTTGATACGGCAGGTTTCGATAATGTCATCGAGCTCCATTTCACAATCCATGGAGTATTTTGTATGAATATGAAAATCAGCCCTCAACAATATCACCGACTCCTTTCAAAGGAACGCACTCTGCTTCTAACTGTTCACCCGTTCAAGGTAACTGCCGTCACGCGTATCAACCTTTATTTTATCTCCGGTGTTGATAAACATGGGGACATTGATGGTAATACCGGTTTCCAGCGTGGCAGGTTTTGAACCGGCCGTAACCGTATCGCCTTTAAAACCGGGTTGTGTATCAGTGACAACAAGGTCGACGGTAATCGGCAACTCAATATCGATTATGTTCTCTTTATAACTGGCCACCTGTATCGACATTCCTTCTTTCAGATATGAAACCTTATCACCGAATGCTTCGGCATTAACGGGTGTCTGCTCGAAAGTCTCATCATCCATCAGGTAGTAGAGATCACCGTCATTATACAAGTACTGCATGGGTCTTACGTCGAGACGGACCCTCGTAAATTTAGCATCAGACTGGAAACTTTTATCGATAATGTGACCGCCTTCAAGATCTCTCATTTTCACATGAGCCAGAGCGGTTCTCTTCATTTTTACATGAGCGTATTCCACTATCTGATACAGTTTCCCATCATGCTCAATAATTACCCCTTTTCTCAATTCACTTCCGCTGATCATTCCTTTTACTCCAATATCAAGTTTATTTTCTACCCTTTGAAAGGATAGTAACTACACCATTTTCACAAAGCGCCAGATCTTCAATCCTTACTCCGCCCCATCCCGGCAGATAAATACCCGGTTCAACGGAAAACACCATGCCATTATCCAGTATATCATCAGAATTGGGTCCGACAAACGGTTTTTCATGAGCAGCCAGTCCGGTGCCATGACCGAGAGAATGGCCGAAATACTCACCATACCCGGCATTGTGAATTACTGTTCTCGCAAATCCATCCGCCTCCCGGCCGGTCATCCCTTTCCGAATCAGAGAAATCGCCGTCAGTTGAGCCCCGAGAACCGTATCGTACACTTTTTTGAAGGTATCATCAGGTTCTCCGATGCAAATCGTCCTGGTAAAATCGCTGCAATAGCCATTTATCCGGGCACCCATATCGATAACAACCGGTTCACCGGTTTTTATTTCTTTATCCGACGGAACAGCATGAGGCAGCGAGGCATTCACCCCTGAACCGACGATGATATCGAAGGGCAACGACTGACTGCCCATGTCACGCTGGAACTTTTCGAGTTCCCATGCCACCGCACGTTCCGTCATCCCGGGTGTAATCGTTTTTTCAATATAGGCAAACGCTTTATCGGTAATCTCAACGGCTTGTTTAATCGATTCGATTTCGTACGTGTCTTTTACGGCTCTGAGAGCGTCAACAACGCCTTCCGTCGGTACAAGTTGAATCCCACTATCCCTGTTCAGCGACTCGGTCAGAATTCTGTATACAGCAAAGGAAATATCGGTCGACTCAAAACCGAGTTTTTTCAGCCCGGGTACAGCAACCAAACGGGGGAACCATTCCGACATCTTTCCGGATACTTTGAACAGGGTAAAGTCAGGTGCCTGTCTTTCAACCTGCTCGTAGTAACGGAAATCCGTTGCCAAATACATGCGTTCAGCAGTAATAAGCAGGTATCCTGAAGAACCGGTAAAGTTCGACAGGTAAAACCGGTTATCACTCTGTGAAATGAACATCCCGTCAAGCCCCTGTTCATTTAACGCTTCCCTCAGTTTCTCAATCCTGTTCGTCGTGTTCATTTTCCGCTCCCTTATCATTCTGCGCCATCGGATGGGCTGAAAGGTATACCTGTTTTGCTCTTTTTTTACTGATATGGGTATATATCTGTGTCGTTGACAGATTCGCATGACCAAGCAATTCCTGAACGACTCTCAGGTCAGCACCTCCGTCAAGCATATGAGTTGCGAACGTATGCCTCACCATGTGCGGGTGTACTTTTTTCCCGATTTGAGCCAGGTCAGCATATTTCTGTATTAGTATCTGAATGCTTCTCGGTGTCAGTCTACCACCCCACTTATTGACAAAGACTGCGCTGGTTGAAGAATTCATTTTAGTTGCAGCCGGTTTTCGTTTGGGTATTTCTTCCCTCGCCTCATTCAGATACGTCCGAAGAGCGTTGGCGGCCGGTTCGCCAATAAGAACAATTCTTTCTTTCGAACCTTTACCGAGAATTCGTATTTCATGAGAAGAAAGGGCGACCTGATCCAAATCAAGACCTGCTATTTCACTGACTCTGAGCCCGGAGGCGTATAACAGTTCAAGAATCGAACGGTCACGCTTCCCGAACGGGTCACCGCTGTCCGGAGCTTCGATAAGCCGCCTCATTTCATCAACGGTACAAAATTCAGGAAGCCGGCGGTCCAATTTCGGTGAAGACGTCCCTTTCACCGGGTTACTCAAGAGGATTTCTTCTCTGTTCAGATACTTGTAGAATGATCTGATAGCGGAAAGTTTTCGGGAAATGCTCGTTTTCTTAACGTCATTATCTGCAAGATATTTCAAGTACTCTCTCACCATCTGATGGTCGGCTTCTTCGAGAGACCTGATGCCTCTGTCAATCAAGAACCTGAAATAGCCTTTGATATTCTTCGAACCAATGAGATCCGTCGTATAATTTCGAACGGTATAGACTGAAAAATTACGTTCTGCCGTCAGGTAATTTATGTATTTCTGGAATACGTCCTCCATGATATCATTCCTGCAGTTTATCCCTGTTTCCACACTTGATGCAGCGAGCCAGTTTCTGACGATACACCGTCATCAGACCGCCGCACTTGGAGCACTTTTGAGGGAGCGGTTTGAAATTCGTGGCAAATGTACACTTCGGGTAATTACTACACCCATAGAATTTCTTCTTTTTCTTGTTAACTTTTTCGATAATCTCACTGCCGCATTCCGGACATTCAACACCTGTTTTTACCTGATATGATTTCGTTGTTTTACAATCCGGATATCCGCTGCACGCAAGAAACTTGCCAAACCGTCCTGTTTTCACAACCATGGGTTTACCACATTTAGGGCATATTTCAGACGTTTCTTCATCAGGCAGCTTGACTTTCTCCATTGTTTCGGCGGCTTTTTCAAGACTCTTTGCAAACGGAGTGTAGAACTCTTCAATAACCTTTACCCAGTCCCGTTTATCATCGGCTATATCGTCAAGTTCATCTTCCATTTTCGCGGTAAACTGAATATCGACGATTTCCGGGAAATGTTCACTCACCATGTCATTGACGAGAATTCCAAGTTCGGTTGGAATGAAGAAGTTGCCTGTTTTTTTCACATATTCACGTTCCTGAATGGTAGAGAGCGTCGGTGCATAGGTACTCGGCCTTCCGATGCCGTTCTGTTCAAGAATCTTAATCAGCGTTGCTTCGGTGAATCGCGACGGCGGCTGAGTAAAATGCTGTTCGGGGAACAAATTTATCAAGTCCAGATTATCACCGGATTTCATCGGAGGGAGAGAGGTCAACTTTTCTTCCTCTTCTTCGTCTTTCTGTTCGGTATAGAGAACGGTAAATCCAGGGAACACATTCACCGAATCAGAGACTCGCAGCAGGTAGTGTTTTTTAACGGTTTTGTTCAGTGCATCGATATCAACCGTCGTATTATCATTTACGGCTGCCGCCATCTGACTGGCAACGGTCCGTTTCCATATCAATTCATACAACTTATACTGATTGTTATTGAGAAACTGTTTAATAGCGGCAGGTTCCCGCATGATACGGGTAGGACGTATTGCTTCATGCGCTTCCTGAGCACCTTTCACCGTCCTCGAAAATGAACGGGCATGAGGCGGCAGATAGTCTTCACCGTATTTCTTTTCGATGTATTCCCGGGCTTCTGCGACCGCACTGCGGGCAATACGAGTCGAGTCCGTACGCATATAGGTGATAAGACCGGCACTCCCTTCACTACCAATGGGAAGTCCTTCGTACAACTGCTGGGCAAGCGCCATTGTCTGTGCAGCACTGAATCTCAACCGGCGAGACGCTTCCTGCTGCAGCGTGCTGGTAATGAACGGAGGAGCCGGCTGCCGGTTGACTTTTTTCGTTTTAACCTTATCTACCGAATAAACGGCTTTCTTCAATTCGTCATTAATGACGGATGCTTCTTCATTATTCGATATTACGACCTTTTTTTCACCGGCAAGTCCGACGAGGGATGCTTTAAAGGTATTGTTCTTTTTGGCTTTCTCAGCTGTTGAAAGCTCAGCTTCGATTGTCCAATACTCGACCGGTTTGAAGTTTTCAATCTCTCTTTCACGGTCGACAATTATCTTTACCGCAACCGATTGCACCCGTCCGGCGGAAAGACCTCTCCTGATTTTCCTCCACAGTAACGGGCTGAGTTTATATCCGACCAGCCGGTCAAGGACACGGCGCGCCTGCTGAGCATTCACCAGTTGCATATCAATATCGCGCGGGTGTTTGAACGCATTCATAATCGCTTCTTCGGTTATCTCATGAAAAACTACCCGGCTGTAGGGAATGTTTTCAACTTTCATTACCTCCAGCAAGTGCCATGAAATCGCCTCACCTTCACGGTCAGGGTCAGTGGCCAGAAAGACTTTCGAGGCGTTTTTACAGGCGTCTCTCAATTCTTTAGCGAGTTTACTCTTCGTTCTCGGCACGACATACTGAGGGTTGAAACTATTCTCGACATCAACTCCCAATTTACTGCGAGGCAGGTCTCTCACATGCCCAAGCGATGCTTTTAACTCGTATTTTTTTCCAAGAATCCTTTCCAGCGTTTTCGCTTTCGCCGGAGATTCTACTATAACAAGGTTTTTACCGGTAGTTTTCTTCTTCGTCGTCAATTTGTTTTCACCCTGTATTCTTCTCTTACTTCCCTTGTAAGAGAGTAATTCATTACACTAACCTGTTTTACCATACCTTTCAATTCCATCATAGCCAGAGTGCTGCTGACGGTTGAAACCGGTAAGCCGCTCATCCGGCAGATTTCATCAATATGAACAGGTTCACCTCCAAGCTGTTTCAATAACCACTCTTCAGTATCAGATGCGGGAACCATCTCTTTCATTTCCATTTGATGGGCGGCGACAGAGATGTTGAGTTCTTCACAAATATCCCTGTAACCGGTTACGAGTTTGGCCCCTTCCTGAATAAGCCGGTTCGTGCCCTTGCTGACCGGAGAAAATATGCTGCCCGGGACGGCAAATACTTCTCTGTTATGTTCCAATGCCATATTAGCGGTGATAATTGCGCCGCTCGATTCCCCGGCTTCAACAACGAGTACCCCAAGACTCATTCCACTCATAATCCGATTCCTTCTCGGAAAATATTCCGGTCTGGGGCGAGTCCCTAAGGGATACTCACTCACAATCACCCCGTTTTCACCGATACGCTTCGCCAGTTCCGTATTTTCCGGAGGGTATACTATATCAGGTCCGCAACCGAATACGGCAATGGTTCTTCCTCCGGCTGCGAGAGCACTCTTATGAGCAATGGTATCAATACCACGAGCTAATCCGCTGATAACGGTTATACCGGCGCGGGCAAGGTCCGTGGTAATTTCTTCGGTTACCTGACGGCCATAGGGGGTAGCTTTACGGGCACCGACAACTGATATTCCATATTCGTCTTCCGGCATGAAGGTACCTTTTACATAAAGAACAGCCGGATAATCATACACCTCTTTCAGCTTGAGGGGATATCCGTCCTCTTGATATGAAAAAGCCTGAACACCGGATTTGTTCAGTTTCTCCAGTTCTTCATCGAGTGATATTTCTTTCCTTGCCGATACAATCGATTGAATTACCGTATCGTCAAGACCAGCAAGTTTGAGTTCATGCGACGGCGCATTCCAGGCACTCTCAATGTTTGAAAAATATTTTTCAAGCACGTTGATTTTGACTCTGCCGACGCCTGGAACCTGGCTGAAACCAATGTAGTACTTTGTATCCTGATTCATAGCAAAATTAGTTTCATTCTAGCACAGGGCTGAGACACTGACAATTTGTTTTCAATAATATGTTTTTGTATTCCCTCCATAAGGAGATGGTATAATTACCCGAAATGAATTTACCTTATTTTACGCAAAAGCCGGATGCCATCGCTCTCGACCTTGACGGGACGTTTTTCAACAGTACGCAGAAGATATCGGAGAGAAACCTGCGCGCGGTGAATCGGTGTATCGATGCGGGTATTCCCGTCATACTGGCAACGTCACGGCCGACACGGTTGTTTCACCGTGCTTTACCTGAGGAATTCAGTAAACGAGTGTCCTACACCGTCATGAACGGCGCGGTAACCAGCGGAAGGCCACCATTATCAGGTGATTTTCTGGAACCCATTCCGGCCGCTGTGGCGCGAACAATAATCGATATCGCTCTCAATGCCGTCCCGGATATCAGAATAACCATTGAAATAGAAGGATATGAATTCGGCGCAAACTGGACAGCAGATGCTGATACGCTATGGAGGAATAATTCGGCAACCACTGATATGGTATTACGCGTCGATGAAGCAATACAGCGTCAACCCTGTAAAATAGCTCTCAGCAGTACTGAAAGAAACATCATGAAACTCAAAATCTTGCTGGAATCCAGTCTGGAAAGTCAGATGTCTCTCATACCGGCGCTGATGTGGCAGCCGATGCTCAATATTACGAATCCGGGTGTCTCGAAAACGCAGGCTTTGAAACGTCTGCTCGAACCATCAGGCAAATCGCTCGATAATACCGTTGCGTTCGGCGACGATTATCCGGATCTGGAGATGCTGCATTCATGCGGGTACGGTATCGCGATGGAGAACGCTTTTCCGGATGTGAAAGCGTCGTGTGCTTACACGACAGCAAGCAATGATAACGACGGCGTGGCAGAAGTGCTTGAAAGGATACCAGGCTTACCGTGATGCGAGCGCTTCGATACTGACATTCAGCGCAGTTTCAAGTCCCGCGTTCGTTTCGGCAGTGTGAAATGCCGGCTCCCATGAAAGGGTTGCCAGTGAGTCACTCACGACGAATATAGCTCCAGCATTCACCTTACGAAATTCGGCAACCGAAAAAATGGCTGACGCTTCCATATCAACGGTACAAACGCCCTCTTCCTGATACTGTCTCACTTCATCAACGGTTTCACGGTAGGGAGCATCGACAGTCCAACCCGTTCCTGCCGTGTACGGGATGGATTTTTCAGTCAACACACCGGTCAAACGTTCCGTTAAATTTGAAGCGGCATACGCATACTTCGATGGCGGGAGATAGTGATGTGATGTCCCTTCGTCCCTGATTGCCTTGTTGCAGACAACGATGTCACCGGGTTTCAGGCTTTTTTGAAGGGTTCCTGCCAGACCGACCGAAACAATATTCCTGATACCAAGGGCAATAAGTTCTTCACAGACAGCAATCGTCACGGGAGCACCGAAACCGAAATTACCAATACAACCGATGGTTTGACGGTAATCATCGAGCAGTACCATTTCGGCACCGTAAAAACCTTTTTGCCGTTGCACCGAATGCGTATTTTCGATGAAGTTTTTCAGGTGGCGTGAATAGTAGATAATGACACTTCGGGGAATCAGACGCGAGGCGCTGTGTCCTGTTAATTTCCGGTATTTTTCGGAATCCTCAGGATTGATAATCGGGGAACTCGAATACTTGTCCGGGTAATTGGGAAATGTCATGAAAACATCTGACCGTACTTATTGGCAGGGTTGTGGCGGAGAGAGTGGGATTCGAACCCACGGTAGTTTCCTACACCCGCTTTCCAGGCGAGCCTGATCGTCCACTCCAGCATCTCTCCGGGGGACCATGTATATACTATACCAGATTACCGGCAGTCACAATATGAACTGCCCGAAAGGATGACGATTGAATATCCGAATTTGTTCTGGCGGAGAGGGTGGGATTCGAACCCACGCTCCGGTATAACCGGAGACCGCTTTTCGAGAGCGGCACCATCAACCACTCGGACACCTCTCCCAGCCTCGAAATTTTACCATAAAACGGAGGTATTTATCCAGATGCTTTTAACATAAAAGGAGAGGCGATATCGAAACATCGCCTCTCCTTATTCTAAACCATACTACTGACTAATACCATCCGTACTTTTTCACGGTATCAACCATGGCTTTAATGTTTGCCGGTTTGGCATAGTCGATAGAACTGCCGGCCCCGACAATGTAGCCGCCGTTTTTACCGACGACTTTGATAAGTTTCTTAACGTGTTCTTCAACGTCCTGAGGCGAACCGGCCTGTAACAGCGTCGGCGGAACCCCGCCCTGGATGCACATATGGTCGCCGATGATTTCTTTCGCCTTGAATACATCAGTCTTTTCGCAGTGAAAGATAACCTTACCTTTCGGAAGTTCCAGCAGATACTCGAGCCGTTTATCCCAGACGCCTTCCCAGAAAGGAGCGGCGACATAGCCGAGACTGATATTGAAATTGATACACTCTTTCAGTTCAGGCCAGTAAAATTTTTCAAACTGTTCTTTGGACATGAACCCGTCAGAACCACGATGCAAAGGCATACCGGCACGGCGAGGATTTCCCCGCGGGTCAGGAATAGCCGGAGTACATTGGGCTTTCCACCATACCATTACCCGTTTACAGGCTTCGAGCAGCTTGTCCGGCTGGCGATAGATATCGGTGAAAATACCCCGCATGCCGCGCAGTTTGTCCGAAATAGTGTCGAATGGGGTAAACATAATCGAACGGCCTCCGTATCCCTGTGAAGGAAAGCCGTATTTCGCCATTTCAGCAGAGAATTTTTCATCCTCTTTTCTCTGTTCTTCCTGTGCTTTGATGGCTTTATCGAGCGTTTCACCAATTGTTTTAAATTCAGGAGAAGTAAGAACAGCCGCAAGACCCTGAAGGCCGCCGAGGTTTTCAAATATCATGTTTCGCAGCGGGCTGATTTTCGGCAGCGGCGAGAGGAGGCCTGAAATACGCGGCAGATAATACCGCATGATAAAGTCTGACGGGTCATCGAGGAACAGGTCATATTCATTCGATTTCATATACTCGGATTCCGAGAACTGCATCGAAACATCGTCCGCCAGCGTGCCGCCCGGCCACTTATACTGCTTTTCCTGCAGCAAGTCGAGGAACGTTCCTGAAATTCCGCCGAAAAAGCCTCCGCCGTCCGGTTCGAAGTCGAGCATAACTTTCTTGCAGGCTTCGCGGTAGGCAGGCGGGTCATAATACTCAGCTTTCGCTTTTATTCCGACATAACTCGTGGCAAAGCGCCCTGTACCGATTACTACGGGCACACGGTCAGGAACCCTGAGTTCAATCGCATCTTTAACGCGTTTTTCACGTTCAGTCACAATTTCTTCAATTGATTTACCATGTCGTTTCTGAATTTCATCTACTATCTTTTGTGTCTGGTCCGGGCTGTTTGTCATTCTGTTCTCCTTAAAGTAATTAACGATAATTATATTTGATTACGGACGGTAATAACAAGAACCAATACCATCTCCGAACAAAAAGAGGCTTAACGAGGTATTCCAGTAAAAAAAAAGAGGACTGGAAATTTTTAGGTATTATTACGTGCCATGCATCTTCTCCTTTTTAAGGGAATTTACCTGAATTTCAGCCATTATAGCGAGTAAAAACACATGTTACGATATTTTCAGGCACTCAAAGAAATGATATAAAACTTTCCTCGTAGATAACCTTTTTATATTTTATGGGAGGTATTCACAGTAAACCAATTTGAACGAAATCACTTTTTATTTTATTATATATTACATCCGGTTGTTCAAAACATGGGAG
>CAYSQK010000015.1:0-16422 GCA_964433075.1 uncultured Dehalococcoidales bacterium | reverse complement strand
GATGGAATCTCGTGACTGGAGTTCAGACGTGTGCTCTTCCGATCTAACGCGGTCGCTGATATGACGGACAACAGAAAGGTCGTGGGCGATGAACAGGTATGTCAGGTTCATTTCTTCACGAAGTCTGAGGAGGAGCGTAATAATCTGGGTTTGAATTGAAACATCAAGAGCTGATACCGGTTCGTCGCAAATAATGAGTTCCGGCCGTGTGGCAAGTGCCCGGGCAATGCCGATACGCTGTCTTTGACCACCGCTGAACTCATGAGGATACCTGTCAGCCATGAAAGGTTCTAACTGAACGAGTCTAAGGAGTTC
Source organism: uncultured Dehalococcoidales bacterium (assembly GCA_964433075.1). Classification (GTDB taxonomy): domain Bacteria; phylum Chloroflexota; class Dehalococcoidia; order Dehalococcoidales; family UBA2162; genus MGML01. The sequence goes on along the minus strand of CAYSQK010000015.1, from coordinate 16,107 downwards.
GGCTACCTGTTCTCTGTACTCAGGTCCCTTTTTCACAAGACCGTGAACAAGCATCGGTTCACCGATAAGACTGCCTGCGGTCATACGAGGATCGAGCGATGCATAGGGGTCCTGGAAGACGAGCTGCATATCTTTACGCAGGGAACGCAGAGCACCACCCTTTAATTTCGTTATATCCTGCCCGTTGAACTTGATAGTTCCATCGGTAACTTTATATAGCTGAAGAATACTGCGGCCGGTCGTTGTTTTACCGCAACCGCTTTCACCGACCAGTCCGAGTGTTTCGCCGCGTTTGATATAGAAACTGACATCATCAATCGCTTTAACATCGGCGATTTTTTTCCTCATAACACCCGCGAGAACGGGAAAGTACATTTTCAGTCCCTGGACTTCGATAATATTCTCTGTATTAGCTGCCATTAGTCTTCCCTCTTAAATATGTCATCCTCTGCGTGTCTCCAGCAGGCTGAATAGTGGTTTTCACCAATCTCCATCAGGTCGGGTCGTTCGGTGTGACATTTGTCGATTGCAAACTTACACCGCGGCGAGAAAGCGCAGCCTTTCGGAAGATGGGCGAGGTGAGGAGGTAGTCCATCGATGACATACAATTTTCGTTTCCGAGGAAGGTCAAGTCTTGGTACAGAGCGAATCAGTCCCATTGTGTAGGGATGCCTTGGACGACCATAAATAACCTCGGTCGGACCTGATTCAACAAGTCTGCCGGCATACATGACATTAACACGATCGACGTACCTGGCAACAACACCAAGATTATGAGTAATAAGAATAACAGCCGTACCATATTGACTTCTAAGGTTATCAATGAGTTCGAGCAGCTGTGCCTGAACCGTCACGTCAAGAGATGTTGTCGGTTCATCGGCAATAATAAGGTCAGGGTTACATGCCAGCGCCATGGCCATCATGATACGCTGCTGCATGCCACCGCTGAACTGGTATGGATAATCTTCCGCACGCTGTTCGGCATCAGGAATACCCACAAGTTTGATAAGTTTGACGGCTTCATCGGTTCCTTCAGCCCGGCTGATACCCCGATGTAACTCAAGAGATTCAGACAGTTGAAGCTTTACCGTCAATACAGGATTAAGGGAAGTAGTAGGTTCCTGGAAGACAAATGCAATCTGAGAACCCCGAATCTTCCTTAATTCCTCATCACTGATTTTGAGTAGATCCTGACCTTTGAATAATACCTGGCCACCTACAATTATACCGGGGGGGTAGGGAATAAGTCGCATAATGGACATCGCACTTACGCTCTTACCGCAGGCACTCTCTCCGACAAGTCCCAGAGATTCGCCTTTGTTGACGTAGTATGAAACGCCGTCTACGGCTCTTACCTCGCCCTCTTCCGTATAGAAATAGGTCCTGAGGTCTTTGACTTCGATAATTTTCTCTGCGATCTCAAATCACCTCGTTTCTTTAACATTGACTATACTCAATAAGAGTTTAGCCGAACAACAACGATTACTCTGATTGTTGTTAATTTTCAGCAGTGACTTCACGCTGTTTTGCAGCTTCTGCCATATGCTTTTCAGCGAGTTTTTCCAATTGCTCCTGGGACATGCTGTACCGTCCAAGTCCGCCCCTGAGTTTGGGATCGAACAGATCTCGTACCGCATCACCAAGCATGTTCACACCGTATACGACGATTGCCAGAGCAAGTCCGGGCCAGAGGGCCATCCAGGGAGCCTGGAGCATATACTGACGACCTGTACCACTCAACATGCCGCCCCAGCTCGGAACCGGAGGCGGAATACCGAAGCCAAGGAAACTGAGGGATGCTTCAGCAAGAATGAATCCTCCGAGACCGGTAGAGAAACCGATAATGATGATAGGCATGATGTTAGGAAGGACGTGGGTATTGATGATACGCATGGTAGGAACACCAATAGCCTTAGCCGCTTCGAAATACACATCCTCTTTAATTCTGATAACGGCACTGCGGGTGATTCGGGAACCACCGCCAAGCCCCATAGAGACACCGAGGACGAGAATAACCTGCCATAATCCGGGGCCGAGAATTGACATGACGATAAGGTAAAGAACGAGTGAAGGGAAGCACATCCATGCATCGACAAACCGCTGCACAATCATGTCAAACTTGCCGCCGACGAAACCGGAAATGGCTCCGACGATGAAACTGATGACCGAAGATATCAACGAGCCAGCCAGGGCGACAATCATCGATATCCTGGCTCCGAAGATGATACGGCTTAAGAGGTCGCGACCGAGATTATCGCACCCGAGAAGATGTGACATAGACGGGCCGTCAAGCCGGTCGCGAAGAATGATTTCGTTGTATCCATAAGGAGCGATTAATTCAGAGAAAATACCGGCAAGGAATAACGTGATAACAATAATGAGTCCAATAAGACCAAGAGGTTTTTCTTTGATAAGCCTTACGAAGAAATCAACAAAAGGATTTTTCTTCTTCCGTATTTGAATTGCCTGTGCCTTTGATTCCATAGGAATTTCTGCCATTTTCTTATCTGCTCCTATCGATACTGTACCCTGGGGTCCATCCAGGCGTATGTAATGTCAGTCAAAAGATTACAAGCCAGCACCGTGGTAGCCATGACAAGGTTGATACCGGATATTATCGGATAATCTCTCTGCGTGAGTGCTTCAAAGGTAAGACGACCGACACCGGGCAGACAGAAAATCTGCTCAATGACGACTGCACCGGCAATAAGAGAAGGCAGCATCATTCCTGCGATGGTAACTACAGGCATAAGAGCATTCTTGAGAACATGTCTCATAATGACGGTTCTTTCCGAGAGCCCTTTCGACCAGGCCGTTCTGATATAGTCCTGCCTCATTACTTCAAGAATCATGGTACGAACCATTCTCATCAATGAGCCGGACATCTGCATACCCATGAGAAACCCGGGTAAGAGAAACTGAATAAGATTACCCCCCGGATTTTTTGCAAACGGGATATATTCGAGAGAAGGAGTCCACCCCCACCAGATGGAAGGATAGACAATAACCATTGTGGCTAACCAGAAACCGGGAACCGAAAGCATGACGATAGCGAAGCTGCGACCGAGATAGTCCATCGCGGTATCCTGCCTGATTGCCGAGTAGATACCAATCGGCATGGCAAGGACGAATCCGGTTACCATCGATATGACACCAAGTTCAAACGATATCGGTAACCTTTCCCATAGTTCTGTGAGTACCGGTTTGTTCTTCCAGAGTGATTTACCGAGGTACCCCTGTATGACTCCCTGGAATTGACCTTCGAATTCGCCGCGATCATCCCTGAGGAATCCCATCCATATACCATACTGCTGAAGAAGAGGCCTGTCGAGACCCATAGCCTGGCGAAGGTAATCCGCCGTGAGTTCTGCTCCCATACCGGACTGTTCTGACATCTGGGCAAGCATCATGTCAATGACGTCACCCGGGACGAAACGAACGAGCAGAAAGACAAGGATGGTAATTAGGAAGAGGGTCGGTATAATCAGGATGAGCCTTCTGATTACATATGCACGCATTTTATCCCTTTCATTACTGGCAGCGCAAAATCAGCGCCGTTATCGTTACTACAGGATATTGCTTTGATAGTCCACTCACTCGCACCGCAACATGCTTTATGGGTTTATATCACAGCAATTTACCGTTTGTCAATAAAACAAGATACCAAAAAACGATGGTAAATCAAGTGTATAATCCGGCCGATTAGAAGTTTATAACACACGGATTTTTATAATGTCAAGCACTAAAAAATGATAGTAAACCGACTGCTATTGTATGGTATTCCCGTCTGTCTCACCCATAGTTTTTCATATCAGAATGTGTTTCCATGAGAAAGCGTCCTGCTGTATAATTAATGCTTAACGTAAAGAATGATTTGGAGGTTTACTGATGATTAAATCTATCGTGGTCGCAAAAAGGAAAGAGGGGATGTCACGCGCCGAGTTTTACAAGTACTGGGAAGGAACTCACGGCCCCATGGCGGCTCACCACATGCCCGGAGTACGGAGGTACGTTCAGAATCACCTGGTCGATGTCCCGGGCATGGAATTCGAAACTGACGGGGTTGTGGAAATGTGGTATGACGATGTCCAGGCTTATCTGAAAGCTATGGATTACCTGACGTCGAAAGAAGGTCGGTTTCTCGCTGAAGACGGCAAGAAGTTCGCGGACCTTAACCCGTCGCAGATGTGGATAGTCGAAGAACATGTCATTAAGGATTTCGAATAGGGGGCGGATTTAGATTCCTGATTTGCCGGAATCTCCGCATTTCAATCCGGATATTTGCAGCGATATACCGAATACAAAACATGAATGAGCTGATATTGTATTCCTGTATTGGTTACAAACCAAGTACCCCTGTAGCTCAAATGACAGAGCCCGTTCAGTAACAGGGAACGGGATACGGGTGTGAATCCCGCCAGGGTAATAAAAAGCAGACCGATTACCGAACGGTCTGCTTTTTTCGTACCTGTGATACCGGGTGATGGCTCGATGTCCAATGCGTAGGAAGAAAGGACTAGTACGGGTTATTGCAGTGAGAACAGAAGGCTGATAAGAATAGCGAGTGTCCGCGATGAAGTTGCCAGCGGTTCGAGATCTGCATTACCTTTCGATATTCGTGACATAGACCTGTCCAGGTTGCGCGAAATCTCGGTAATAAGTTTGCGTAGGTCTTTTGAATCGGTTTTTGCCTGCATCGCAGTTACTTTTTCGTAGATATCAGGTTCAGCAACAGTTTTCAGTTGATTTAAAGCAACAGAAAAGCTGAGCCCTCTCAATCCGGCCATTACGCCGACGACATTCTTTTCGTAATCCGCTTTCTGCTTTTCCTCCTGCTGGAGTTTCTGCCCCCAATTGGCAGTCTGCCGGGAGAGTCGTCTCAGTTCTTCCATGCCGCTCTCATTTGATTTTGTTGTCATTTTCGTACCCCTTCTTCCACCGGACATTCTCTGATAACGAGCGCCAAGCTATCATACTCTAATTCCTGACAAATTACCATATACATATCGTACAGGAATAATAATCGATTATCGAAAACAGGATTGACTATGACGTTACGTTATGGTTTATTATAGGCTTATGATATCTGTGAAAAAACTCGCTGAGCAGGCCGGTGTCAGTATTCGGACACTCCACTATTACGACCAGATAGGATTATTAAAACCGGGAGTACGCAAACCAAACGGATACCGTTATTACGATGAAACTGACGTTTTTTCCCTGCAACAGATTCTCTTGTTCAGGGAATCCGGTTTCAGTCTTGAAGAAATAAAAACGATACTCGGAAATCCCGACTATAATACTTTCGAAGCAATGATTCATCAGAGAGTAATACTGCAGAAAACGAAAGAGCGATTGAATGCAATCATCGGCACTCTCGATAAAACAATGAAATCAAAGCGAACAGAAACAAGTATGAAAATAACCGATTACTATAAAGGGTTTTCGGATGAACCGATAGAGCGATATCGAATCGACGTACGGCGGCGCTGGGGAAGAAAAGTCCCGAATGCAGGCGAACAGGAAATCAGAAACCAGGATAAGGAACGATTTATCACAATACAAGCCGAAGGCGGAGAAATCTTCAGGGCAATATATTCGAACATGTCGGAAGGATACAGAAGCGACTTTATCCAGAATGAAGTTGAGCGCTGGCGGCAGTGGCTGGAGAATTTTCACCATTACACCGATGATGAAGTATTGTGGTTGGGGCGTGCATACAGCCGGAATCCTGAATTCATCATGTTTTTCAAGCAATATGATGAATCGCTGCCGTTCTTTTTAACAAAAGCCATCGAGTACAACGTCACCCATCGGAAACAGAAAAACAGACGAAAAAAGAGAATGTGACCCCTTTACACGATACCCGGGGTTTATTCCTAAACTCTCCGTATCGTTCATTCAATACCTGTGAAAAGTTTCCGGTATGAAAAATAATGTTATTTGTTTTACTTATACCTTCAGAAAGGATTTGATAATAACCGGTATTGATAGCCTATAATTCAGGTAATTGGAGAAAAGGAGGTGGATGATGCCCGAAGAATTTAAACCCGGATGTCAAAGACCAGCGATAAAAAAAGCGGTTGTTGAATCAACGACTTCGGATGCCCAAACAAATACAGCGGAGGTGAAGCGAAAAATGGTGAGTGTGGGAAAACCGGCGCCTGATTTTAGTGCGGCGGGATATTTTGATGGAAAATTCATGAATTTCAATCTTTCCGAAATGAAAGGAAAATGGGTATTACTCTGTTTTTACCCGGGTGATTTCACCTTTGTCTGAGCGACTGAAGTATCAGCAGTTGCTGAAAAATATGACGAACTTCAGAAACTTGGTGTCGAAGTGCTCTCATGCAGCGTTGACAGTATCTATGTTCACAAGATGTGGAATGATAAAGAGTTATCCCGGATGATTAACAAAAATATTCCGTTCCCGATGTTGTCAGACCAGGACGGCAGCATAGGTAAGATGTACGGTATCTATGATGAAGACAGCGGCGTCGAAACACGCGGCAGATTTATCATCGATCCTGATGGTATTATCCAGGGATTCGAAGTTCTGACGCCATCGGTAGGACGTAACGTAAGCGAGTCCATCCGGCAGATTCAGGCATTCCAGCTCGTCAGAGCCGCCGGCGGTACCGAAGCGACTCCTTCAGGATGGAAACCCGGTAAGGAAACACTGAAACCAAATCCGGACCTGGTTGGTAATGTCTGGAAGGTCTGGAAAGTGGAACAGGCTTTCGATGATTAAACAACCGTGAAGAGAAAAGGAAAAGCCCGCTCTCAAGAGCGGGCTTTTTTTTACGTGAACACCAATTACGAAAAAAGATGAGAAAGTAGAATTCGTAATCCAATCCCTATCAGAACAATCCCGCCAAACATTTCTGCCCATCTTCCTGCCAGTTTACCCAGGCGTTTGCCGAATTCGAACCCGATTATGGTGGCAATGAAGGCTACTGATCCAATTATTACGGCCGCTGTAACAATATCGACACAAATACAGGCAAAGGATAGACCGACCGCCAGGGCATCGATACTGGTAGCAAAAGCAAAACTGATGAGGAGGAGTCCGCGAGTAAAATCAGATTTTTGCCCCGTCTCTTTGTTACCACGTGATTCCCAAATCATTTTACCGCCGATAAAACCGAGCAGGCCGAAAGCAATCCAGTGGTCGAATTCGGCAATGATATCGACAATCGTTTGTCCGAGAAACCAGCCCAGGACAGGCATCAGTGCCTGGAATATACCGAAAGTGAGAGCCGTCCGCACTACCTGGATTTTGGTAGCAGATTGCCTGACGGCAGCACCGCTCAGGGTAACCGCAAAGCAGTCTGCAGAAAGGCCGACGGCAATCAGGATAATCGATACGATATCAAGTTCAGGCATACTATCAGTATTTCATGAAGACTTGACGATTAGCAACCGTTGGGATGCCGTCTTCAATAACGACTGTCAAATCAAATATTCAACAATTACCGGCGTTATTTTTCATCTTTCTTCGCAGCGGCAATGTTTCTAAGCCGCTGCGTATAGGTAAGCAGTTTTTTCCTCAGCCGTATTGATTCAGGGGTTATTTCCACCAGTTCATCGTTGTTGATAAAGTCAATCGATTGCTCGAGGCTCAGTTTCGTTGCCGGCGTGAGTTTGATAGCGATATCGGATGTCGATGACCGTACGTTCGTTTTCTTTTTCTCCTTGCAGACATTGACCGGTATATCCTGCATGCGGGGATTCATGCCGACTATCATACCTTCATAAACATGCTCGCCGGGTTCAATGAAGGTGATTCCCCGTTCCTGAGCATTATTCAAGCCGTAAGTGATAGCGAATCCTTCTTCGGAAGCCACAAGGACTCCGGCTCTGGTGCTTTGTATGTCTCCTTTGACCGGTTCGAAACCGAGGAACAGCGTGTTCATGACGCTTTCTCCCCGGGTTGACGTCAGAAAGGAGCCTCTGAATCCGATAAGGCCTTTCGTAGGAATGTGAAAAACCAGACGCATGTTTCCTGCCCCGTCGTTTTTCATTTCCATCATTCGGGCCTGTCGTTTGGCAAGCATTTCCGTCAGTACTCCGATATACTCTTCTCTTGTGTCGATGGTCAGGATTTCCACCGGTTCAACTTCGACGCCGTCGACAATCTTCGTAATCGCTTTCGGTTTGGATACTTCAAACTCATACCCTTCACGGCGCATTGTTTCGATGAGAATGGAGAGGTGCAGCTCTCCCCGCCCTTTTACGATAAATGTATCCGGAGAAGGAGAATCCTGAACTCTCAGGCTGAGATTCGTATCGAGTTCGCGATACAGCCTTTCTCTCAAGTGACGGGACGTGCAATATTTCCCTTCTCTTCCCCGGAACGGAGACGTGTTCACGCCAAAGGTCATTTCAACCGTCGGTTCTCCGACTTCAATCCGCGGCAGGGCTTCCGGATGTTCATAATCGGTGATGGTATCGCCGATGTTAACGTCATCGACGCCTGAGATTGCCACGATATCACCGGCTTCAGCCCGCTCTACTTTTTGTTGTTTTAACCCAAGGTACGTGAAAACCTCGGCGATTTGATATTCTTTTGCGTCACCGCTCGCTTTCATGACGGCGACACGGTCGTTTTCGGTAATCACGCCTCTCCAGATACGTCCGATTGATATTCTCCCTTTATGATTATCATACGTAAGGTTTGAGACCATCATCTGGAATGGGCCTTCTTCGATTTTCGGAGGAGGTACAAATTTGAGAATAGCGTCAAAAATGGGACTGATATCGGTTCCGTTTAATGATTCGTCGAGGGAAGCAATGCCATCTCTCGCACTGGCGTAAATCACCGGAAAGTCGAGTTGTTCTGCGTCGGTTGCCAGTTCGAGGAACAAATCCTGTGTCATCTGAATTACCTCTGCGGGGCGCCGCTCAGGCCTGTCCATCTTGTTGATGACGACAATCGTCTTCAACCCTTTACCGAGGGCATGACGAAGGACGAATTTCGTCTGAGGCATCGGGCCTTCCACCGAATCCACCATCAGTAAACAACCATCAGCCATGCTGATGACTCTTTCGACTTCTCCACTGAAATCAGCGTGACCGGGAGTGTCGATAATGTTAATTTTAATACCTTTATACTCGACGGCGGTGTTTTTGGCCATGATGGTAATACCCTTTTCCCGTTCAAGGGTATTGCTGTCCATTATCAGGTTACCGACCTCCTGATTTTCCCGAAAAATGCGGCTCTGTTTTAACAGAGCGTCAACCAGCGTTGTTTTACCGTGGTCGACATGCGCAATGATTGTTACATTCCTGATATTGTCCCGATAGTGCATTGATGGTTATCCTTGTTCCATATTTTCATTACTGGCGGGTACCCTTCAACTGAAATTCCGGTACCCGAATACGCACAGATTTTCTGCATAATTAACCAGAGGAAGCGCTTTGAGTAAAATATCGAGGGGGTTAAGCGAAGATACCAGTGATTCAATCAGGCAGTGTACAGGCGTAAACTACCTTTTTCTAAAACGGTGAAGATTAAAATAGTAAAACGTTATTTGCATTTGAAACACATTAATAACTTATCCAAAACTTGCCACTCATACATTATACATAAAATCTGTTTACTTGAATAGAACATGCGAGGATTGTTATGATGATTTTGTAAAAAATGATATTGAGGTGGTTTCATGTCTGTTCCAAGTTTGTCTCTGGAAGGTAAAAAAGCCCTCGTAATCGGAGCCGGCAGTATTCGGGGAATCGGAAGAGCAATTGCACTCACCTTTGCAGAAGCCGGGGCAGACGTGGCTGTTTCCGGTATTCACATGAAATCTGCTTCAACTGATCTTGAAGGTACGGCTGAAGCGATAGAGAAGCTTGGGAAAAAGAGTCTGGCAATACAGGCAGACGCGACGCGGGAAGCCGATGTTGCCGGATGTATCGATGCCGTGATGAAAAAATTCGGGACCATCGATATACTGGTCAACAACGCCGGTGTTTCAGCGCATGAAAATCTCCTCAAAACAGATGAAGAGCTTTGGGATAATGCCATGGACATCAATCTGAAAAGTGCTTACCTTGGATGCCGGGCGGTGGTACCGGTCATGATGGAGAAAAAAAACGGTATTATTATCAATATGGCTTCGATTGGCGGACTGAGACCGGGCAGCGCCTGTGTTTACGGCATTGCCAAAGCGGGGGTTATCACCCTGACGTCATGGGTCGCACGCGAGATGGCGCCATACCATGTCCGGGTTAACGGTATTGCTCCCGGACCAATCGATACCGACCTCGGGATGAACCGAATCGGGCGCTCCCCCTGGCTTGTTCTTCAGGGAACGTATGAAGATATGATACGAAAAGGCGAAACACCGCTCGGGAAAAAAGGAGAAACGGCTGATGTCGCCCACCTGGCGCTTTTCCTGGCTTCTGACGCATCGAAGTTCATCACCGGAGAAACAGTCGTTATCGACGGCGGAATGATGTTGATATAGCGTATCATCCATATTCGTAATAATCATAATCAGCGGACTAATTACCTATATATAATAAGAAAGGAATGCAAACTCATGGCGAACAAGTATGACCACCTTTTCATTCACAACGTTCCCCCGGAAATTCAGGCACATCGACCGTATGCAACGTTCGGGTTCCTCGATGGGAAAATGTTCCCGGGCTGTAATGAATACAGCTTTTTCTGGGTTGGAGACAAGCCGTACGGATCGTACGGAACCGAAGAATGGGGCATTATTTCTCATGGCCCGCATGAGCACAAATATCCTGAACTCTTCGTTCACCTTGGGACCGACCCTGACAATCCTTACGATTTAGGCGGGGAAGTAGAAATGTACATGGGTCCTGAGATGGAAAAGCATGTCATTTCAAAATCAGTCATCATGTATATCCCGGCGAATTTTCCGCACGGCCCATGGAGAATCCTTAACGTCAAGAGACCTTTCCTGATTATTACTATCAACCAGAACCCGGAGCATACGGAAAAGGCTCTTCCTTTTATGATTCCCGAGAAAGACCACAACCGGATGATTTTTATGAATTCCGGCTACGAGGACGAGGGCATACAATCATCATTCCACTGGCCTGAACTGGCTGGGCCGCAGGGCGATTACATGTAATCAAGTACGTTTTCTCGGAAAGAAGCGGTTTTCCATTGATATGGCAGCCGCTTTTTTGTTGATGCGGGATTCCATAAAACGGTGATAGGATATCGGTACGTATTCTGTTCGATATTCATAAACGCGTCTTTTCATCGTATTTGAGTTGACGGTATATTTAATCGAGCGTAAAATAATGAAGGATGAATTCAGGGCGAACCCGCATGGTTTCATTTTTTATCATTCCCATCTTACGTTTGTAGTAGCTTTTTTATTTAAAAAAATCCGAGTTTACAGGAGGACTCATTTGAAGTTAAAAGTTATGATTCGTTTGCTTGCCTTTACTTTAGCCGCTGTCTTTGTTGCCTCGGCGTTATCCGGATGCGGCGGCGAAACCGCTGAAAAGAAGGTAACGATTGGTATCAGTCAGGTAGTAACACATCCGTCACTCGACGCGACCAGACAGGGTATAATTGATGCCTTAGCCGATAAAGGGTATATAGACAATGAGAATCTCGTAATCGATTACCAGAACAGTGAAGGTGACCCGTCATTGTTTGCGTCGATAGCCCAACAATTCGTCACCAAAAATGTCGATGCTATCGTATCGATTGCGACGCCGAATTCGCAGGCTGCTGTTGCGGCTGCGAAAGGCACCGCTATTCCCGTTATCTTTACAGCGGTGACGGACCCCGTCGGGTCGGGACTCATCAGTGACTGGGATTCTCATTCAGAAGAAAATGTTACCGGTGTCAGCGACATGATTGTCGTCGAGGACGGCATCGAACTCATCCAGGAAATCATTCCCGGGGTTAAAACAATCGGCACGCTTTACAACAGCGGTGAGTCGAATTCGGTCTTTCTGGTTGCGGAACTGAAGAAAGCCTGTCAGGCGTCAGGAATCACTGTTCGTGAAGCAACCGTATCGACGAGTGCCGAGATAGCAACTGCGGCGCAGTCACTCGTGGGAAACGTCGATGCCGTCTGGATTGGCACTGATAACACGGTTGTGAGCGGCCTCGAAGCACTCATCGGTGTTTGTGAAGAACAGGATATACCGTTATTCTCTGCGGATGAAGATTCTATTACGAGAGGATGTATCGCTGCCTACAGTTTCGATTACTATGATATCGGCTATCAGACCGGAGAAATGGTGGCGAGAATACTCGACGGCGAGAATGCCGCAACGATTCCGGTAGAAAAAGGGAAGGTTATCGCTCTCTCAATCAACCTCGGGGCTGCCGAACGAATGGGTGTCACCATATCTCAGGACATCATCGACAGAGCCGAGACGGTACACGATTAATTCATGCGGGTAACACCAGGATTGACATGTCGAAAGGGTAACAAGCGGTAAGGAACAGAATTGGACATCATTGGAAACCTGCTTAGTATATCGTTATATGAAGGGTTAGCCTACGGCCTGGTGGCGCTGGGCGTTTACATGACATTCAGAATTCTGAATTTTCCGGACCTTTCGGTTGACGGGACGTTCCCGTTGGGGGGAGCCATCGCAGCGACAATGATAATCAATGGTGTCGATCCGTGGGCTGCAACCATTACGGCGTTTCTTGCAGGCTGCCTTGCCGGAATGTGCACCGGTATATTGAACCGAAAGTTGCGTATCAATGCCCTTCTTTCCGGCATACTCGTGATGGTTTCTCTCTATTCCATCAATCTGCTGGTGATGGGGCGTTCCAATATCCCGCTGTTACGTGAGGTAACGATATTCGACAGCGCTGCCGGACTCTTCAACACGGGTACGAGCATGGCGCTCTCCATCATATTCATGGCGCTGCTGGTGGTTCTTGTTCTGGTTGCATTGAACTGGTTCCTTCGAACTGAGATAGGACTGGCGTTACGGGCAACCGGCGACAACGAACAGATGATTCGCGGATTCGGATGTAACACTGATATGACAACCATGCTGGGACTGTCTCTCGGCAACGGGTTCGTTGCCCTGGCGGGAGCTTTGATTGCTCAAAATCAGGGTTTTGCGGATGTCGGCATGGGTGTCGGAATGATTGTCATGGGACTGGCGGCGGTGATTATCGGCGAGGGACTGTTCAGACCGAAAGGTATTACCTGGGTGTTGCTGGCTGTTTTTGGCGGAGCGTTTGTTTACCGGCTTTTCCTCAGTATTGCATTACGGCTCGGGTTACCTCCGACCAACCTGAAACTGATTACGGCTGTCCTGGTTATCGTCTCTCTCAGCATTCCACTGATACGGAAAAAGTTCAAAGGGGAATGGCTGCCGCCCGCGGTAAGGATGTAACATACTTCTGATGAATAATAACACACTGCTCCAACTCAAAAATGTCAGTAAGGAATTCGGTACCGGAACCATTGATGAGGTCCGGGCGCTCGATGGTATCAACATCGATATTCAGGCGGGTGATTTCATCACGGTCATCGGCAGCAATGGCGCCGGCAAGTCAACGTTACTGAATCTGATTGCCGGTGTGTTTCCCCCGGACAAAGGCGGGACGATTTTAATCAACGGAAAAGATATATCCCACCTCAGCGAACACCGGCGGGCGAGATATTTCGGACGAGTTTACCAGGATCCTCATGTCGGCACGGCTGCCAACATGACGATAGGGGAAAACATGTCTCTGGCTGCGTTGAGAGGTGCCTCGCGGGGGCTGAAGACAGCCGCATCCAAAAAGAACCTGTCTCAATACAAAGAGCTGCTTGCAACCCTTCACCTGGGACTCGAAGACCGAATGAGCACCATGGTCGGTACGCTCTCCGGCGGTCAGCGCCAGGCGCTCGCTCTCGTCATGGCTACCATCAGTAAACCTGATTTGCTGCTCCTCGATGAGCACATCGCCAAACTGGATCCGAACACGGCGGGTATCGTGCTTTCGCTCACTGAAAGCATTATTGGGAGAGAGAAAATGACGGCGCTCATGGTTACGCACAACATGGAGCACGCGCTTCGTTACGGTAACCGGCTCCTCATGATGCACAAAGGTCAAATAATCGTTGATCTCGATACTGAAAAACGAAAAGGGACGACGGTTAACGATCTTCTCTCAGCGTTCGAGCATTCGAGCGGCGAACAACTTGCCGATGACAGCATACTGCTGAGTACGGCTGTCGAGGATGTTTCTCCCAAATCATAATTACCTGACATTTTCCAAAGACATACCTCTTGCCTTATTTACCTGACTTGAGTTACCTTGTTATTTAAACAACAGATAAGGAGATACATCTATATCGATTGTCAAGGGCGATGGTATAGTAGAACATCATGTCATCACAAAACAATTCCTCTGCAATGGAATGCCTTCGGTGCGGGGTGTGCTGTTCGAAGCACCAGGCGATATTAAACGATGAGGAACTGGGGAAAATCGCTGATTTTCTTGCCGTTTCACCTGCTGATTTTATCAGTGAATTCACCGATGTGAGATGGAAGAGCTCGATGAATTATCTGATACGCCATAATGAAAACGGCTGTGTTTTCCTGACGTATGATAATGATGTTGCTGCCTGTACAATTCATCCGGTAAGACCGGCATGCTGCCGCGACTGGATTCCCGGTCCGGAGAGAAAAGAGTGCCGGGAAGGGATGGAGAGAAGACGGGAAAAGAGCCGTCAAGCGGACTGATTGAATCAGCGGGTACGTTTATCGCTCTTCGATAATAACGGTATCGATATTCACATCAGACACCGGTTTTGACTGTTCCTGAGTCAGACCGGTCGTTGTCGGTACGGCACCTATCGCTCTGGCAACATCGAGCCCTTCGGTTACCAGTCCGAAGATGGTGTAATTCTTTGGAAGCTGCTGTGTAATATCTGCCAGGGTAATGAAAAACTGGCAGCCGTTTGTATTCGGCCCTGAATTTGCCATTGCCAGCGTTCCGGGAGCGTAGTCACGGGTTACTTCCTCGTCGGGGAAACGGTACCCCGGATTTCCGGTTCCGTTTCCTTCCGGGTCGCCGCCCTGGATGATGTAATTGTCGATGACGCGGTGAAAGGTAAGTCCGTCATAAAAACCGTCTCTCGATAATCTGACGAAATTATCGACGGCAATCGGGGATTCTTCCGGAAGCAGCCGGATGACGATGTCACCAAACGATGTTTGTATTGTCGCCGTGTACGTTTTTCCGGTATCGATACTCAGTTCAGGCTGAGTGGTGAAACTCTTTTCTTCGCCATAGACTGTTATTTCTCCGGATGCTTTCGCGCGGTAATAGTATGTTTGATAAGAAAGTAACCCATTCAATGAAGCGGAGAATGAACCGGTGGTTTCGAGCGACTGCGAAGGGGTGTTGAACAAATAGAATCCGGGCTTCGTTCCGAATTCAAAGGATACGTCAACGGATTCGGCTGTTCCCATCGAACTGAGATTGCCGGACAGACTGACCGAGTCAATGGTGACGTCACCGGCATCACGAGTCGTTACCGAACAGCCGTTTGCCGGGTTTGATTCGATGTCATCAGGTTGTTTTGTGCCGCCGGAGGAGGAGGCAGCCGTACATGAGGTCAGGATGATTGACAGGAGAACCAGACATATTGTTGTTATTCTTTTCATTGTACACACCGGTGTCTTGTGTTAATTAACGTTTGCGTACCCGGTTCCATGATAGCATATACAGGCGATAAACGGGCAATCAAACAGATGTGAAGCCGGGACATGACCGGTACCGGGAAAAAGGGTGCAGGTCTGTCAGTTTCTTTCCGCATTGATGATGTCTACCAGCTGGTCCATCAGTTTCTCCCATTCACTGTCGGTGACATCACGGGAGTGATAGATGAAGAAATCCCTGGTCGCTGCTGAAATTCTGTTGACTATCATTCCTGACTTGATTTCCCTTTTGCACACTGTTTGAAGATTATTCAGACGATAGCTGCTTTCAGTAACCATTTCCACTCTCCACTCACAAACGTAATAATATGTATCAATTAAGAATATAAAGCGGCTGGAAACGAAACAACTTACTTTAGGGTATATTTTTCTGATAAAACGTATCAAAAAAGGTTCAAATCAGATAAAGACCCGGCATGACGGCGG